>DATJXK010000065.1:0-45078 GCA_035500235.1 Pseudomonadales bacterium
CCTTCTCCTGGGGGAGAAGGCCGGGATGAGGGCGAGCTAAAAAAACTCGCTGCATTTTTTATTTTAAATGAGGTAACATGGCTGACCTATGGTAACCATTGACATCGAATACAAAGGCGACCTCCGTAACGAAGCCGTTCATCAGCCGTCCGGCACTCGCCTCAACACGGACGCGCCCAAGGATAACCACGGCAAGGGCGAAAGTTTTTCTCCGTCTGACCTCGTCGCCACCGCGCTCGGCTCCTGCATGCTCACCATCATGGGCATCGCTGCGCGTGATATGAATATTGATTTGAGAGGCGCCAGGGTAACCGTCCAAAAAGAAATGGTCACGGCGCCCATACGCCGGATCGGCAAACTCGGCGTCAAAATTAAAGTCCCGGGAAAGTTCACCGACGAGCAGAAGCAAAAGTTGGAAACCGCCGCCCATACCTGTCCCGTCCACAAAAGCCTGCATCCGGACGTCCAAATCCCTGTCGAATTCGTGTGGGGATAAGGCCGGGGTAATTAATAGTCAAACCTGAGGTCGTTGGGTAATTGGCGGTTTTTTCGCCAATTTCTGCCCAATTTGCTTCCCAATAGACGGTTATTCCGCTATTTCTTTTCCCACCACGATGGCGACTCATGCAAAAGGGGAAAGAGTGTTTCGCGGCATCGGCGTCTCTGCCGGTGTCTGTCGTGGGAAAATTCTCATCGTGCAACGCGCCCGGCGCGTGATTATCCGCCGTGAAATCGCGGACGAAGCCGTCACTCCGGAAGTCGGCCGTTTTGAAAGGGCTTTGTCGCAAACCCGCAAGCAGATTTCCGAAGTCCAGCGCCAGGTCATCGAAAAAATGGGCGCCAAGGAAGGCGATATTTTTGAGGCCCACCTGCTCATGCTCGAAGACCGCATGCTCGTGGATGAAGTCATCCGGATGATTCGCGAGCAAAGGACGAGCGCCGACTTCGCCTTTCACCAGGTCTCCGAGCGCTACGTCGGGGCGCTCGATGCAATCGAAGATGAATATCTCCGCGAACGTGCCGGTGACATGCGCGACTTGACCGTTCGTGTCCTGGACAATTTGCTCGAAGCTAAAAGCGACTTTGACCTGCGCCATCTAAACGAGCCCTGCATTTTAATCAGCCACGATTTGAGTCCGTCCATGACCGCGCAACTGGACAAAAAATTCGTGCTCGGTTTCGCCACAGACATCGGCGGGCCTACCTCGCACACGGCCATCATGGCGCGTTCCCTTGGCATCCCGGCCATCGTGGGCGTGAAGGACATCAGCAGTGAATTGGAAAACGGCGATTATGCCCTGCTGGACGGTTACAACGGCAACGTCATCGTCAATCCCACGGACCAGTCTCTTTTTGAATACGGCCAGCTCGCCAAAATCAAGGCGTCCCTCGAGGAAAAGCTCCAGGAAATCCGGATGCAGCCCGCCATCACACTCGATGGCAAAAGCATCACTCTCTCGGCCAACATCGAAAATGAAAACGATGTCGAGGATGTCGTCGCCGGCGGCGCGGAAGGCGTTGGCCTCTTCCGCACGGAATTCATGTTCATCAACCGTGCCACCCTTCCCACGGAGGAAGAGCAGTATAAAGTTTATCAAAAGGTTGCCGCTGCCCTGAAGCCGCAGCCTGTCGTCATTCGCACGCTGGATCTCGGCGGGGATAAATTTGCGTCGCACCTGGAAATCGCCAAGGAAATGAATCCGTTCCTGGGCTGGCGCGCAATTCGTTTTTGCCTCGCCCAGCCCCAGCTCTTTCGCGCGCAAATCCGCGCCATCCTCCGCGCCAGCGCGGAAGGAAACATCAAAATGATGTATCCCATGATTTCCGGTTTGGACGAACTGAACCAGGCGAATGCACTCGTCGAAAAATGCAAAACGGAATTGCGCACGGAGAAAATTCCGTTCGACGAAAAAATGGAAATCGGCGCGATGATCGAAATCCCTTCCGCCGCCCTGATTGCGGACAGCCTGGCGCAACGCGCAAATTTTTTCAGCATCGGCTCGAACGACCTGATTCAATATACGCTCGCTGCCGACCGCACCAACGAGCGCGTCTCGCATCTGTACGAGCCGACGCATCCGGCCATCATTCGCCTGATCAAAGCCACCGTGGACGCCGCGCATAAACGCGGCATTTGGACCGGTGTCTGTGGCGAAATCGCCGGCGATCCCGTGCTCGCGCCACTGCTCATCGGCCTGGGCGTGGATAAATTAAGCGCTGCGCCCACGCTCGTCTCCTCCGTCAAGTACATCATTCGCCGTTTGAAATTGTCCGAAGCACAAGCCCTCGCAGAATTTTCATACAAATGCGAATCGCCCTCGGAGATCCTTGAGCATTGCCAAAAACTCGCCCGAGCTACTGCGCCCAGTCTGTTTGAGCGGGAGAGTTAAATTTAAATAGTTACTTTTAGTGGGACACGCGTCTCGCCTGTTGAAAGGCTATCCCGAATTTCTCATTGAATTTCCTTCATTTCTCCTGTATCTATTCCGCATCAATGGAGTTTGTTCCTAAAAAATAAAATGAAAGTCATCATCCTCGCGGCGGGATACGCCACCCGTTTGTATCCGCTCACCCTCACGCAACCCAAACCGCTCCTGCCCGTTGCCGGCAAGCCCATGGTCGAGTACGTGCTCGATAATCTCGCGCCCATCGGCGGCATTGACCGCGTCTATGTCGTGACCAATGCCAAGTTCGCCGGCCATTTCCAAAAATGGTCCGATGACTATCGCGCCACCAAATCCAAAATGAATTTCACCGTCGTCAATGACGGTTCCACCGACGACACCAACAAGCTCGGCGCCATTGGCGACATCCATTACGTCATCCAAAAGGAAAATGTGGATGACGACATCATTATCGTGGCCGGCGATAATTTATTCAGCGACAAGCTCGCCGAGTTCGGAAAATTCATCCGCGAAAAGAACGCCCCCGTGCTTGCCGTTTATGACGTCGGCAATCTCGAAGAAATTAAGAAGTACAATTCCATTTCCATTGATGACTCGGGCAAGATCACCTTCTTCGAAGAAAAGCCGAAGGAACCCAAGAGCACGCTCACGGGCATTGCGCTGTATTATTATCCGAAGTCAACGCTCGCCCTCATCCGGCAATACATCGCCGAGGGCAATAATCCCGACCAGCCCGGCCGCCTCATTCAATGGCTTTATCCCCGCACGCCTGTGTACACCTGGCGCGTCCCCGGCCTCTGGTACGACATCGGGTCCAAGGAAACGCTCGAAGAAGCCAACAAAATCTTCGCTAAATTCAACAAATAGATTGGCACTATTTAAGCTGGAATAGCCTGGTTATGAAAAAGCCAGGCTTATTCAGGGTCGATGCAGGCACGCGTGGAACGATCTTTGCCGGGGTTCCCTTGAGCGTCATGGCCCTGCACATGTACTTAAGTGACGTATTGCTGCGGAACGTCAGCGATACCGTGTGGGTCTACACGTTTTGGGGAGCCGTAATGATTGTGGCGGTGCTGGGATTGCTCGCGTACCACTTCATTCCCAAACGTTTTATTGCGCCGATTGGAATTGCCTGCTGGGCAATATTTTTCGCCGCCTTTTTTTGGAAATGCTGGTTTGGCTCCTTTGCCTTTTGGCATCCTCACGGATAATTAGCTCTCCAGCTTCTTAATCCCCCGCTGCCACAGATCAAAGTGGTAAAGCGCCACGACCACCAGCGAGTGGCCGATTTTTTCTTCGGCCACTAATTTCGGTACGTCCGCAATTGGCACCAGCCGCGTTGCCAGGTCCTCACCTGAGTCAAATTCCACTTCGTGCTTGAGCCGGCAATTCTCGATCAACACCGTGAAGCAAGTGTTGTTGAGTATCGCCGGGTTCGCATGGATGCGCCCCAACAACCGCGCCCGCTCGCCCTCGTAACCCGTCTCCTCCTGCAATTCGCGCACTGCCGTCGCCACCGGGTCCGTCTCGCCCGGGTCCATCATGCCGCCCGGCACTTCCAACTCCACCGTGTTTGAACCAAAACGGTACTGCTCCACCATCACGAGCTGTTGGTCCGGCGTGAGGGCGATAATGTTCACCCAATTAACACTCTCGAGAACAAAGAAATCATGCTCCTTCTGCGTGCGCGGGGAAATAAAAGTATCCGATCGCAGTTTAAAAATGCGAAAATCGCCCAATTGTTTCGTGCTGACCTTTTTCCAGGGACGGCTCATACGATGAGGCAAAGCGTAAGGAGGAAATGGGGAATGCTAAAGGCAAAACGATCAGGGTGCAGGTTTGTCATATCAGATACTGTGAAACGTCTATTCAAAATTGTGACGATAGCATCTGCTATGATCCTAACTATTTTGATAATTATGTGGCCGGCGAGCTATAACCTAAATCTCGCCAAGGGCCTCAGAACTGGCAAACTTGCCCCAAGTGATTCAATTCCGCTGATATTTGGTTATCGCCTGGGATTTGAAAACGGAGGAGTATGGCTTTACAACTACGAGATGCCTTGGTTTGGTGGTACTTATAGTCTTACGAGTGGGTCTAATTCATCAAAACCAGTCGTCAGGTACTGGCATTCGGGCGATTATGATTTGGGTTATGAAGCTGATTATGACGGGAAAAATAAAGTTGTCGGAGTGGAAAACGACTGTGATTTGCCCGGTATTTATTTCCGGCAGTTTTGGACGCTCGGAAAAGGTCCGTCGTATACCACTTTGATGGTTAGCCTTTGTTATCCTGTTTTAATGTCGGCAGTCTTACCTATGTTATGGATTCTGCGCGAAAGATCTGCAGTTTTGCCAATTATCAAAGCGCCCTTGGCGATTCAATTATTTCGCTGCCTATTTATCGTCTGCCTTATCTATTTTGGTTCCCTTTTTTGGGAATATAGGCACGGTAATTCACTTGTCGGTAAACTGATCATTGGTAGCTTCCCCTCATGCGGGCTGCTTGGATTAATTTTTAGCTGCGTTAGGCTACCGTGGTCTCGATGGGTTTTGGCTCTTCTGGGTATATTGATTCCCGGCATCACACTTGGAACAATATATTTAGGGTTGCCATTTCAAGGGTGGTTGGATGCTTTATGCGGGCTTATTCTATGGTGTTTGATCGTTTCTGTGCCGATTACATTGGCTTTGGTATTATTTAAGGATAAAAAGACAAACGCTTATTTTACAACAATTGAGGCCTCGTAAATTCAAAAGGCAGTCTGAAGGGGCCTTGATTTTCTAACGATTCCAGCCGAACTTTTTGAACAGGTTCAAAAGTCATGAATACTAAAAACGTCAACCCATATTGGGCATTGGCCGCCATAATAGCTGCTGCTCCAATTGCCGGTATAATTTGCGCTATTGGTGACCACAACCTTTCAATGTTTTATGTGTCTCTCCTCGCCATTCCGATTTGCGCCATAGTTTTTCCAATTGGCATGATTTTAATCAATCTCATTCCCTCCCTGCTGATTTCGGCGATTTTTTTTATTATAGAATGGGTTTGTAATTTATTTTCGAGAAATCAAAAAAGGGGAAATTAGTTTCACAACTCAGGAGCTCCACGTAAATCGTAAATTCACTGTTTTGGGGCCGCCCATCCCTGCTTCATCAGCGCCAGCAAATGTTGCAGCGCCTCGTCGTACGAGCGCCCTTTAAGCTCCATCAGTTGCTTCGCCCGCTTGTCCAGTTGCGATGCCATCTCCGTGGATTTCTCCGGTGGACAACCCATCGCCACCAGCGCTTTGGCTATTTCAGAAATTTCCATTGGGAAATCTTAGACACGAATTTCACGAATTTTCACTAATTAAATCACCCGGCCTTTCCCATTGCCATCATGCCATCGGAGTGCTACGGTAAAAAGCTGAAGGACAAGCCGGGGCAAAACCCAGCCCGGTTGTCACAGGTTAAACAAGGATTAACACACGGTGAACACTATGAGCTACCAGGCCAAAAATAATAGCGGGGCGCTGCCCGCCGGCGTGACGGCCCCGGACTTCTCATTGCGCAGCACGCCCGACCAATTCGTCAAACTCAGTGAATTTCGCGGCCGCCCGGTCATCCTGGCATTTTATCCCGCGGACTGGAGCCCCGTGTGCGGGGACCAAATGGCGCTCTACAACGAAATGCTCGGCGAATTCCAGGAGTACGGCGCGGAACTGATGGGCATCTCCGTGGATGGCGCGTGGTGCCACGCCGCCTTCAGCCATGACCGCAAATTGCATTTCCCATTATTGTCCGATTTCGAGCCCAAGGGAGCTGTGGCGCAGGCCTATGGCGTTTATCATCCCGGTGATGGCACGTGCGAACGCGCGCTGTTCGTCATTAATCCGGAGGGCAAAATTCAGTGGAGCTATGTCTCGCCGGTGGGAGTAAACCCCGGCGCGGCAGGAATCCTTTCCGCGCTGGAATCCGTGGCGCCTGCGGAGGCGGCCAATTTAAAACGACCGCTCAAAGCATACCCAACACCAAGCTCGGACTGCCCATCGAGGGACGGGACCATATCCAGGGAAATATTAAGGCGCCGATTACCCTCCTGGAATACGGCGACTACGAATGCCCGTATTGCGGCGAGGCTTATCCCATCGTCAAAGAAATCCAGGAACGCCTCGGCGAAAAATTGTCTTTTACCTTTCGCAATTTTCCCCTGGCCAACTCGCATCCCCATGCCGTCCATGCGGCAGAAGCCGCCGAAGCCGCCGCCGCCCAGGGCCATTTTTGGGAAATGCATGATGCGCTTTATGAAAACCAGCAAGCCCTGGAGGACGAAGACCTGGCGCAATACGCGGCGGATCTCGGCCTGGACGCAGAGCGCCTGATCCGGGAAGTGCAATCCCGGCAGCATGAGGTGCGCGTGAAAGAGGATTTCAAGGGCGGGATGCACGCCGGCGTGAACGGCACGCCCACTTTCTTCATCAATGGCGAACGTTACGACGGCCCGCGCGACGTGGAATCATTCCTGGAAGCACTGGCGGAAAAATAGAATTGGTTTAGCTGCGCCTTCACTATCTCCCGCCACGCAATTATAAAGCGGCGCTTGACTTGGCGGATGTGAAAGTTCAATTTCCTGAAACTGCCGCCGCAAGGCCGGCTCCTCAGACAGGAAACTCAGAAAACTTTAGTGCATGGCAATGAAGAAGAATAACGGCAGCAACAATATCATTTCTCCAGTCCAGGAATTTTTACAGAAACTTTACAAGGAATGCGCCACGGCAAATGACGGGGCCGTAGCCACCTACATTCCCGAACTCGCAAAGGCCGATCCCAACTGGTTTGGCATCTGCCTCGTGACTGCAAACGGCGCTGTTTATGAAGTAGGCGATACCCGGCAGGAATTTACCATCCAATCCATCTCCAAGCCGTTTGTCTATGGGATCGCCCTGGAGGACAATGGCCGTGATACGGTCCTGGAAAGGGTCGGCGTCGAGCCAACAGGCGATGCGTTCAATTCCATTAGCCTCGACCCCGGCACAGGCCGCCCGCGCAATCCCATGATCAACGCCGGCGCCATTGCCACCGCCGGCCTGGTCGCGGGCAAAACTCCGGCCACGCGGTTCAAACGCATCCTGGAAACATTTTCAACCTATGCCGGGCGCGACTTGAAACTGGACCGCACAGTCTATCAATCAGAAAGCGAAACAGGCCATCGCAACCGCGCCATCGGCCATATGCTTCGCAATTTCGACAAACTCACCGGCGACCCGGCGCCGGCGACTGAACTGTATTTTCAACAATGTTCCATTTCCGTGAACTGCCGCGACCTGGGCGTGATGGCTGCCACACTGGCCAACGCCGGGGTAAATCCGCTCACCGGCAAACAGGCGTTGCGCGGCGAATATGTCGAAAGCGTCTTGAGCGTGATGGGCACATGCGGGATGTATGATTTCGCGGGCGAATGGCTTTACCGCGTCGGCATTCCGGCAAAGAGCGGCGTGGCGGGTGGCGTGCTGGCGGTGCTGCCCGGGCAGTTGGGCATTGGCGTTTTTTCGCCGCGCCTTGATGCGCATGGCAACAGCGTGCGCGGCATCCGCGTCTGCCAGGAGCTGTCGCGCTATCTTGATTTGCACCTGTTTAATCAGCCCGCCCTCGGCAAGATCAATATCCGGCTCAAGTTCACTGGCGCGGAATTCAATTCCAGCCATGTCCGCAACCCGCTGGACGACCAGGTTTTGCGCGAGTCCGCAAACTCCATCCAGGTTTACCAGCTTCAAGGCAATCTCCTTTTCGCCACGACTGAACCGGTGGTGCGCGATATTTTAAACAACCTTGCGGGAATTAAATATTTAATCCTGGATTTGCGCTATGTCCTGAGCCTGGACGAGAGTGCAGGTCATTTGCTGCATTCCCTCGTAGAACAATTCGCCATGCTCGGGAAGACTGTCGTCTTCACGTATCACAGACATCTACCGCTGCTGCGCCGCATGATGAAATCCAAGCTCGGCGCGGACTTTGAAGACGAGTTTCATTCCTTCACCAACAACGACCATGCGCTGGAATGGTGTGAAGACCGTTTACTGGAAAAAAACGCCGATACCCGCGTCAACGCCGATCTCAAACCTGCCAACTACCAGCTCCTGTACGGTTTCACGGCGGCGGAACTCGAAACTATCAAGCCCATGCTCCAGAGCCATTCCTTCAAGCCCGGCCATGAAATCATCAGCGCCGGTGACGACGCGCGGGAGATGTTCTTCCTCTCGCGCGGTGTGGTGAGCATTTATCTTCCCGGCGAGGAACGGCAACGGCTCGCAAGCTTCTCCCCCGGCATGAGCTTTGGTGAGATGGCTCTTATTGATGGAGAGCCGCGCTCGGCCAATATCGTCGCCGACTGCCATGTGGAATGCCATTCTTTGAGCCTGGAAAATTTCATCGCGCTCGGGCAACGCCATCCAGGCATCAAGATCAAACTGCTCGAACAGATTTCTCTCGACCTCGCCCGCAAGCTTCGCAAAGCCAACCGTGAGTTAAGCGTATTGGAATGACCGGGCAAAAATAAAAGACCGGAATCTTTCGATTCCGGTCTCCGCGTCTTGGCGGCTTAGCGCCTTTGCGTTAAAAATTACCAGCGGAAATGCGCGAAGGCCTTGTTCGCCTGCGCCATCTTGTGCACTTCATCGCGTTTGCGAATCGCGTTGCCCTGGCCCTGGTAGGCTTCCATGATTTCCGAGGCCAGCGCGTCGCGCATGGCGATGCCCTTGCGCGAATCCGCGAAATCCACAATCCAGCGCAGCGCCAGAGCGTTCTGGCGGTCGGACGGAATTTCCATCGGCACCTGATACGTGGCGCCGCCCACGCGGCGGGCCTTCGTTTCGATGCGCGGCTTGGCGTTGTCCACTGCGCGCTGCAAAATCTCGATGGGATTGCTCGCCGGATTCTTCTCCGAAATGGTGTCGAACGCGCCGTACACAATCCGCTGAGCCGTGCTCTTCTTGCCGCAGATCATGACGGTGTTGACCAGGCGGGTCACCAGCGTGCTGTGAAATTTTCCATCTTTCAAGATGGACCGTTTGGTTGCTTGTCGTCGTCGGGACATGACTTAAAATGGTTAGGCTTTCGCAGGAGCGGCGGCTTTATCTTTGGGCTTCTTCACGCCGTACTTGGAACGGCTCACGCGGCGCTTTTCCACCCCGGCGGCGTCCAGCGTGCCGCGCACGATGTGATAACGCACACCCGGCAAATCTTTGACACGTCCGCCGCGCACCAGCACGATGGAGTGTTCCTGCAAATTGTGGCCTTCATCGGGGATGTAGGCGATGACTTCATAGCCGTTGGTGAGGCGCACCTTGGCCACTTTGCGCATGGCCGAGTTGGGCTTCTTGGGCGTGCGGGTCATGACCTGAATGCACACACCACGCCGGAACGGCGAATTTTCCAGAGCCGGCGACTTGCTCTTATACTTTACTTTGCGCCGGCCTTTGCGAACGAGTTGATTGATTGTCGGCATTTTTCTAAAATGGAACGGAGAATATAGCAAACGGGAAAACCGTTGCAACGATTTTATTAAAGAATTTTTGAAAGGGATATTGGTGGCATTCGTATAATAAAAACAATGAAAACCCTCGTCCAATCTGCCCTAAACACCACTCTGGGCCTGTTTTATCCCGAAGTCTGCGCCCTTTGCCAGGAGGAACCGGCCACGGCGGAACAGGGTTTCGTGGGGGCTAAATGCCGCCAGTTGGTGCAGTTTGTCCGCCCGCCCTTCTGCCAGCGCTGCGGCCTGCCCTTTGAAGGCGATCTCACCACCTCCTTCGAATGCAATAATTGCCGCAACCTGGAACTCTTTTTCAGTTCCGCCCGCGCCGCCGTCGTGGCCAAAACCATCGTGCTCGACGTCATTCACCAATATAAATATTCCTGCGCGCTTTGGTTCGAAAATTTCCTCGCCGGTTTGTTGCTAGGCGAAGCCGTGCCCGTCTTGCGCGGCCAAAACTGGAACTACATCGTTCCCGTCCCGCTGCATCCCTTGAAGAAGCGTGAGCGCGAATTTAACCAGGCTGAACTGCTCGCCGCGCATTTGAGCCGTGCCACCCGCATTCCTTTGAACACAAAATTGGTGCGCCGCGTCAAACCCACCGTAACGCAAACGCATCTCCGGCGCGATCAACGCGCTGAGAACATGCAGGCAGCCTTTGCGGTCTTCGACGGTGTGAAGTTGAACGGCGAAAAAATCGTCGTATTGGACGATGTCCTTACCACCGGCGCGACGACGAATGATTGCGCCCGGGCCTTGCGCGCCGCCGGGGCGGGTGATGTTTGTGTCTGGACAGTGGCGCGCGGTTTGTGATAGTATCCAAGTTGAAATTCCAAATATGGAACCAAGTTTGTTCGTGAAAAAATCCGTCGGTGTTCCCATCGTTGAGCCGGCCCTGACCGTGCCGCTGAAACCGCCCGCGCTACCTCTCAAGCCGAAACTCGGCTCGAGCAAGCCCAAATCCAAAAAGCGTGAGATGCCGGAAGGCCTCTGGACCAAATGTCCCAAGTGCAACACGATGATTTTCGATAAGGAATTGGACACCAACCTCAAGGTTTGCCCCAAGTGCAGCCACCATTTCCCCATCAGCGCGCGCGAACGCATCCATTCACTCGTCGAGACCTGCACGTTCGAGGAAATGGACGCGGACATGACCAGCGTGGACATACTGAAATTCGCCGCTTACGAAGGCAAATTGGAGCGCGACCGCAAGGCGACTCTTCTCAAGGACGCCGTGGTGACTGGCCTTTGCAACATCGGCCCGCACCGCGCGGCGCTGGGCGTGATGGAGTTCAGTTTCATGGGCGGTTCCATGGGCTCGGTCGTCGGTGAAAAACTGACGCGCCTGATCGAACGCGCCACGGAAAAGGAAGTGCCCGTTATTATTATTTCCGCCAGCGGCGGCGCCCGCATGCAGGAAGGCGCTTTTAGCCTCATGCAAATGGCCAAGACGTCCGGCGCCCTGGCCTACCACGCGCAACGCCGGCTGCCCTATATTAGTATCCTGACCCAGTCCGATTACGGCGGTGTCATGGCCAGTTACGCCAGCCTGGGCGATTTGATTTTGGCCGAGCCCGGCGCGCTCATTGGTTTCGCCGGCCCGCGCGTCATCAAAGACACTACCCAGGCCGAACTGCCCCCCGGGTTCCAGACCGCTGAATTCCTCATGGAACACGGCCTCGTTGACTCCATCGTTTCCCGCAACGACATGAAAGAACGGTTGATCGGCTACATGGATTTCCTCACCGCCGGAAAAAAGACCAAGGCCAGCTAGTTTATCACTTATCCGGCGATAAAATAATCAAGTGTGACCTTCACAGGCCGCAAAGCCTGGACACTTTGATAAACATCACTACTGGTGATAAACGCCTCAAAGCCTGGCAACTCATCCAACGTCCGGCACCAGCGATTGCCGCTCTTCATCGCGTCAAACTGTGCCGAAGGTGTGAAATGAAAAGTAAAAGAAAGCTGTGAAATGGCAGCATCGTCGTCTTCATCCTCTCCGTGGCTCTTAATGAATTGCCGGGTTAGATTGAATTGGAACGAAGGGCCGCCACCCCAGTTATTCGTTCCCCATTGGAAGAGAAGCATATCTCCGTCATCAGCTTCACAATCGTCAGCGCGAACACCCTTAAAATAATCAAGCATCAGGCACATTCCCTGCCCCGGCGTTAAATGGCTGATTGGTACGCCTGATCGTTTAATGCGGTCTTCAAATTCTTCTTTGGCGCTCTCGGGTGTCATAAATCAACTGGCATAATCCGATATTTATTCCGCTACCTCCCGCAGAATATTCCCCACCGGCACAAACGGCGGCGTGCTCAACCCATGCCGCTGCTGCAAAAATTCCGGGCTGTTATAACTTAACCAGACTTTCCCGTCTGCCGATTCCCATACCAGCGCCTTCAGCGGCAAATCCATGGCCAGCGATGGGTGCTGCATCATGAGCGGTGTGCCCGTCTGCGGATTCCCAAAAATAAAAAGCCACATCGGCCGCATTGCCAGGCCTACGGCCTTCGCCTCTGCCGACTGGTGAATCCGCGCAAAAATCTTCATCCCGTTTTTCGTCAGCTTCAATTCCAACCGCTCAGCCGTTTCCGCCACTGAACGTTTGCACTCCAAATCAATAATGCCGTTGGTATTCATAAGTAGATGGCCTCATCATCCTTGCCTTCTTTGTATTCCCACCGCCAAAAATTGCAAGGTGAATTCCGCACAAATCCCGCTCGTCGTGCTTCACTCAGCTATGGAAGCTCCCAGATATCTTTTCGATTAAGAACATCACCACTACATACTTGACGCAATACGCAACACGTACCAACTGTGGCTTTGCGATTTAATTCCATCCCAACCTGATATAAACTTCCCCATGCTTCGCCTCGACCAGGCAATGGTAGAACGCGGCCTTTGCGACAGCCGTGAGAAAGCCAAGCGCGCCATCCTGGCCGGCCAGGTGCGCGTCAATGCCCAACTCGCCCATAAACCCAGCGATTCCGTAGCCCCTGCGGATGAAATCGCGCTGGCCGCTCCCGAAAAATTCGTCAGCCGCGGCGGTTACAAGCTCGAGCATGCCCTCGACACTTTTAAACTGGAGGTCAACGGCCAGGTCGCCGTCGATCTCGGCGCCTCGACCGGTGGTTTTACCGATTGTCTCCTGCAGCGTGGCGCCCAAAAAGTCTTCGCCGTGGATGTCGGCCAGGGCCAGCTCGCCTGGAAATTGCGTCAGGACCGGCGCGTGGTCGTGATGGAAAAAACCAATGCACGCCACCTGAAACCCGGCCAGTTGCCCGGGCCCGTTGATTTGGCCGTCATTGATTGCTCGTTCATCTCGCTCCGAAAAATCTTGCCGCCTGCGGTTGCTTTATTGAAAACGGCAGGCAAAATAGTCGCGCTCGTCAAACCGCAGTTTGAGGCGGGCAAAGCGGAAGCGGACAAAGGCCGCGGCGTTATTCGCGATGCTTCCATTCACGAACGGATTTTGGAAGAATTGCGGCAGTTCGTCGCTGAAATGAATTTAACCTGGCAAGGCAGCGTGGAATCGCCGTTACAGGGCCCGGCGGGAAACAAAGAATTTTTAGTATTGATTGAAAAGGATAAAGGTTGAGCATTTAATCACGTCTCGAATTTGAAAACTCAAAAAATCAAGCGCATTGGCCTGCTCGGCAACATGCAAAAAGCCGAGTGCGCCAGCATGATTCGCCGCGCGACCCGGCTGATCGAACGCGCCGGGCGCAAGGTGATTGTGGATGGCAACGCCGCCGAGCTCGCCCGTGAGGCGGATATGCTCATGGTATTCGGCGGCGATGGCACGATGCTCCGCGCCGCGCATAACATCGCCGGTTCTAAAACACCGTTGCTGGGCATCAACATCGGTGGCCTCGGGTTCTTAACCGCCGTCCCGTCCAAGCATCTCTCGCGCGCGCTGGAACATATCTGGAAGGGCGAATTCAAATACGAATCACGCGCGCTCATTGAAGTCAGCGGGCGCTTCAACGGAAACCAAATCCAAAAGTCCGCGCTCAATGACATCGTCATCAGCCGTGGCGCCCTCTCGCGCCTCATCAGCCTGGACGTCAGTGTGAATACCGAATTGATTACGCGTTACCGTTGCGATGGTTTGATTGTCAGTTCGCCAACCGGCTCCACGGCTTATTCCCTCGCGGCCGGCGGCGCGATCGTCTCGCCTACGGCGGAAGTTTTCGCGCTCACGCCCATTTGCCCGCACGCCCTTTCCAACCGCTCGATCATTTTACCGCTGGACTCCACCATTCAGGTCAAAGCGATGAATCCCGCGCCGGCGACGCTGCTCAGCGTGGATGGCGAAGTCGTGGCGGAACTGGACGCCGGCGATGAAGTGACGGTCCGCCGCAGCAAGAGCATTGTTCGCCTGGTTAATCTCCCGAATAACTCCTTTATGGAAGCGTTGCGCCAGAAATTACAATGGCGCGGCGCCTATGTTTAATTAACTTTTAACGCTATGGTTCGACTTAAAGATATTGCCCGGCAGGCGGGCGTTTCCGTCATGACGGTTTCGAAGGCGTTGCGCGACGAGCCCGACGTTTCCGCCGCCACAAAATCGCGCCTGAAAGCGCTCGCGCAGCAGATGGGCTATGTGCCCGATTCGAGCGCGCAGGGACTGCGCACCAAAACAACGAAGCTGTTCGGCCTGGTCATCCCCTCCATCACCGACCCGATTTTTGGGCGGATTACCTTTGCCGTGGAAGAACGCGCCCATGAATTGGGCTACGATATTTTGCTCGCGCACACCCTCAACCAGGGCGAGCGCGAAGAACAATGCATTCGCCGCCTGCTGTCCCGGCGCGTGGACGGGCTTTTTATCTCGCCGGTTTATCGGTTCACCGCCGAGGCTCGCATCTACCAGGAAATCCTTGCGCAAAAGACACCCGTCATCCTTCTCGGCCAGCCTGCGCCTTTTTGCAAAATGTTTCCCAGCGCGGAAGTTGACGAACTCATCGCCAGTTACAATGTCACCCGCCATTTGCTCCAACTTGGCCATAAGCGAATCGCTTACCTTACCGGTCCTCAGGTTGCGCCGTGGGCCCATGACCGCTTCGAAGGCTATCGCCGCGCGTTGCGTGAAGCGAACCTGGACGTGGATGACAAACTCGTTTTTCAGGCCGGCGGCACGATTGAAGACGGCACCAAGGCCGCATTGCAAATGCTTAACGAAAGCTGCAACGCCACCGCCGTCCAGGCCGTCAACGACCTCGTGGCCATTGGCTGCGGGACGACCTTGCTGGCGCAGGGATTCAAAATCCCGGGCGATATTTCCATCGCCGGTTTTGGAAATATTTTATTGGCCGACCATTTTCGTGTTCCACTCACCACCGTGCGCCAGCCGAAATACCGGCTGGGAGTCGCTGCTGTGGAAATGATGACGCAATTGCTTCGCGGCGAGAAAGTGCAAACCCGGCGCCTTCCCGGCGAATTGCTCGAACGCGACAGTACCGCCGCGCCAAAGGCGGGATAGTCGCTTCCTAATCCCACCACCCATGACCAACAAAATTATTAGCAGGATAATTTCCGGAGGAATTTGGGGAATTTTAATGGGCCTGTGGTTGTACATCGATCACTCACAGGGACAACAACTCGGAAAAGATGCGTTCCTAGTCAAAGAGGCTGCCCGCTACGATCGTCATTTTGCGCGCCCTGAATCAGTAATCGTTGATATCATCGCGAGCCTTATCTTGTTTTGTATTTTATTTACCATTTATGAGATTGTGGCATTCGCGATTTTCAAATTATTGGAGCAAATAAATCCACCCGCGAACAACTGAGTTGGGATCACCGGTCGAAAAAAGAAAAACCTCCTGACGTGCGTTTCGACATCAGGAGGCATTAAATGCGCGAAGAGAATTAAACTACCGGCAGCACCTGGAATTGCTTGCCTAAAATCGGCGCGCTCTTTGTCTTGAGCCAGTTTTCCAGCACCGCGGCATAGACACTGCGGAAATCCACATTGTATTTGATATCACCCTGGTACAAATCCTGGGGTGCCAGGCTCGGATAAGCGCCCAGCAATCCCGCGTTCACTTTGTTGCCCACGATGAACATGGGCGCGGCCGCGCCGTGGTCCGTCCCGCCATTGGCATTTTCATTCACGCGCCGGCCAAATTCGCTGAAGGTCATCACCAGCACGCGTTGCATGTTGCCCTGAGCTTTCATATCAGTCACGAATGCCTTCACCGAATCCCCCAGGTCGCCGAGCAAGCGTTGTTGCGTGGCGATTTGGTTGGTGTGCGTATCGTAACCGCCCTGTGAGACATAATAGATGCGCGTCGGCAGCCCGCCGCCAATCAGCTTGGCCACCAGCCTCAACGAATTGCCTAATTGTGAACCGGGATACGTCGCCTGGTTTTGCACGCGCGCGGCGATAGACCTGATTTCATCAGAGCTGACCTGCGCGTCCAGCGCCGTGCGTTCGATGAAGTCCACCGCCCGGCCACCCGTCATCGGCATCGCGCTCGGCAACATCCCGATGCTGCCGCCGGAATTGCTGTCCGCCGGCGCCGTGTCGATGTCATTGAGCTTTTCATAAGACACTTCCACCATGTCCTGCTGCCCCGGACGCGGATGGTCTCCCGGCATAAACCGGTAATTTTGCGGATTGGTCACGCAAACGCCTTTCGGTTTATGCGCATAAAAGGACTGCGGCACCTGGTCCTCAATCGCCACGCCCACGGCGGGATCACTGCCGACGCAGTCATTGTCAAAGTAGCGGCCAATCCAGCCGTATTTTTCGTACCGGTCGGAGCCACTCGCAGTCTGCCAGATTTCCGTGGAACGGAAATGCGAACGATTCGGGTTCGGATAACCCACGCCCTGCACGACCGAAAGATTTCCCGAATCATACAAATCTTTAAAACCCGTCATCGCCGGATGAAAACCTACCTGGTCGCTCAATTTCAAAACTTTGTCCACCGGCAAACCGATGCGCGGGCGCGCCTTGCGATAATTGTCATCTGCGTACGGCACCACCGTGTTAATGCCGTCGTTGCCGCCGGCCATTTGCAAAACGACGAGAATCGTCCCGTCTTTGCCCGTGCCTGTCTGGATGGCGGAATCCGCCGCCTGGCTTTGCAACGCGGCGAAGGTGTTGGCCAGGAACGCCGGCACCGTCCATGACAGCGCGCTGCCCAGCACAGTCTTGCGCAAAAATTCCCGGCGCGTTTGGAGTGTAATTTCGTTTTTCATAAGTTTGGGCGGCGCAAAGCCGCGTTTTTGTTTAGGCCACCTGGTATGCGGGCGTGGACATCACCAGGCGAATGACTGTCTGGATGTCCGCGTCGGTTAATTGTGTGCGCGAATCCAAAAACTCGCGCAAAGTATTTTCCTGGTCATCGCTCAAAGTGGATTGCAACAGGCGTTGCTGAATGGACGCCACCACCATGTCCTTATCCATGCGCTGTTCAGGCGTTAAAATTTTCTCCACATCCACGCCGCCGATATGGATGCGCTGGGCGTACTTTTCCGCCTTCTTTCCGGCGTTGGGTCTCTTGTTGGCATTGCCCTTGGGCGAGAAATCCGCGCCCTGCAATGGTTCAAACGAACCTGACACGAGCGTTGCGGCCTGGTTGTAACGCGCCAGGAGAGTGTTGGTCGTAATCCAGCTCATTCCGCCGTCCCAGCCTTTAACGTTCGGCGGGGCGAATAGATCCTGCCCGAGGCTCCGCGTCATGGCCATGCAGACGATCGCTGGCGGCAAATCGCATTCCAGCATTCGCGATGTTCCCACCATCCATTGCACCGGGCTCTTGACCTCGTTTTGCACGACGTCCGGCGAATAAAATTCCTCGCTCATGAACATTTCGCGCATAAACGGCTTGAAATTATCCCCGTTCGATCGGAACGATGTGGCCAAAGCCTGGTTCAATTCCGGTGAAGGCATCTGGCCAGCGTAAAAATTCCAGACTTTCGCCGTGATAAATTTGGCCGATGCCGGCTGCGCGACGATTTGCGCGAGCACATCCTCGCCCGTGAGGTCGCCCGTCAAACCGAGGAATGTCTTTTGGCCATTATCGTGGAAGTTTGGGCGATAAATAAATCGTTGTTGTTGGCGGTCCAGCGACCAGCCGGTCAGCGACCTGGCGCCTTCCGTGACGTCTTTTTCCGAATAGTTCCCGATGCCCAGCGCAAAAAGCTCCATGACCTCGCGCGCATAATTTTCATTCGGATGCTCTTTGCGGCTCTCGGCCTGGTCCAGCCAGATCAGCATCGCCGGGTCCTTGCCCGATTCAATCAACAGACGCAGCCAATTATTCGTGCCAAGGCGACGGAACAATTCGTTCTGTCGCCACATATAATAAGAGTCGCGGACCTTTTCGACGCTCGTCGCAAAATGACCGTGCCAGAATAACGTCATCTTTTCCTGGAACGGCCTTGGCCCCGTGGCCATGCGGCCCAGCCACCACCCGCGCAATTCCACCATGCGTTGAAATTGCATTTTTTGTTCATCCTGCGTGGCCTGCCGTTTTTCCTCCGGCGTCCCGGTCTGGTAGACCTGGCGCAATGCCGCCAGCCGTTCCGGTTCCGGATGCGCCCATGGCGGAGGCAGGGTCGGGTCGGGAATTTTTTCGTAATCGATCAGGAACGACACCGCCTCAGCATGCGGCATATCGGCAAGATTTTGTATCGCCGACGGCGGCCCGCCAAATCCCGCACGGTTCAGCAGGTGCGCCGCCATTTCATAATTCCATTTATCGGATGGAAGCGGCTTTAGCATATAATTTCACAGACGCGGCCTGTTGCAAAAAAGTTTCAAGGACTATTCATTTTTTGTCCTAAACGTATCTAATATAGCATGAAACGCGCCGGACGGCATCAGCTTGCTTTGGACTAATTCCACCTCCCGCACCGTCCATTCCCCAAACAATTTATCTGCCTTTGCGCGCTTCATAAATTCTTCTACTGCACCCCGGCGCAATTTTTCAAAACGCGCCAGCGTCACATGCGCGGTGAAATTTTTCGCTTCTTCTTTTTCGACGAACCGGCTAACGGCGGTGTCCAATTGCTGTTGAAATGTTTGAAGCTGTTCGCTCGGGCTATTGATTCCTACCCAATAAACTCGTGGCGCCAATTCATTGGGAAAAAATCCGACGCCCCCGGCTTTCAACGGCATTGGTGGCGCCTTTTGACAAACCACACGCGTGGCTTCGCTCAAAGCTTTAACGTCGCCGACAGGAACATTACCAAGAAACTTCAACGTCAGATGAAACTGCTCCGGCTTTGCCCATCGAACTTCGCCCTTCGGCAACCAGGGCTTTAATTCGTCCTGCCATCGTTGCAATTCTGCTTTAATCGTGTCGGGAATCTGAATTGCCAGGAACAGCCGGAGTGTTTCCGTCGAATTCATAGCCACCTGTCTTTTACTACTTTCGCTGGCAGCTCGGGCAAAAATAAGTGCTCCGCGCCGCCTGGGTAATACGCACGATTTTAGTCTTGCAGTTCAAGCACGGTTTCCCGGCGCGATCGTAGACGCGCAATCGCCGTTCATAATAACTTTCGCTGCCGTCGTCGAAATAAAAGAGCGCACCGGGTCCTCCCTCGATCGCCTTCAGCGAAAATGTGCTGCCCGCTTTTATCGAATCGTTTAAAACGTCACGGATGGCGCGCAATAACTCCTTCGCCTGGGCCAGCGTTAATCGGTTGGCCGGCAGCTTGGGGGAAATCTTGGCGCGGAACAGCGCTTCGCTCGCGTAAATGTTTCCGACACCGGCCACGAGACTTTGGTCGAGCAATTTGACCTTGATGGATTGCCGTGATTTTTTCAGCGACTCCCAAAAGAGTTCCGGCGAAAAGTTTTTGTCCAACGGCTCCGGGCCCAGCTTTTCAATCGGCGAGAGATCCAGCGTCATCCGCCCAAAATAGCGCCAGTCTTCGAAAATGAAATTCCGGTCCCCCAAATCGAAAACGACCGCTGCGTGTCGCGGCAATTCTCCATTTTTTCCCGCCAAATACATCCTGCCCGTCATGCCTAAATGCCCGAGCACCGTAAGTGGCTTCTTCGAGTTTTTAGGCTGAAGCTCGAACAGCAGATATTTTCCGCGACGCGACAAGTCCTTGAATTTTGCGCCGGCCAGGACTTTTTCAAATTCGCGCGGCGGCGTGGGGCGCGTGGTGCGTTCGCGGGAAACCTTCACGCTGCGAATGGTTTTGCCGCGCAACAACGGGCGCAGATGACGCACGTGGACCTCGACTTCGGGCATTTCAGGCATGGCTATGGCACCTCAAAATCGGAGCCGAATTTGTTCAGCCCACACTTGTTTAATCTGCCGGGCATCAGCTGGAGAAACTCCACCCAGGTTTTTCACCAAAAGTGTTTGTTCTAAACAATCCAATCGCGAAAGACGCACCGTTGACGAAACGCGAAGACCGGCTATTTGCCAATTTACGACCGGAACGTCAGAGGGCGAACGCGGCGGAGCAGAAGTGACAGCAGCCACGACACAATCAGCGGCATCCAGCCAAAGAATTAAAACCGGGCGGATTTTCGAAGCGCCTCCATCTGTGAAAGGAATTTTGGCCAGCCAAATTTCACCGGGAGATGGCATCGTCGTAAAGTCCTTCGTCCTCTAATGAATAGCCGTTAAGGAAGGCGCTATGATCACGCGTGTTTTGAAGCTGTCGTTTACGATCAATCCACGCTGCCAATTCCAAAAAATCTTCCGGCGGCAACTGCTCAACTGCCTGTTCGATCTGTTGGACTTTACTCATGCCACAAATGTACTATCAAAAAATCTTTCAGCAAGATGTTACTCATCCCAGAATCGCCGGATCGCCGTAAAGCGTGAACGAACCCGCACGGGTGATCTTCACATCCATGATATGTCCGCGATGGCGTTCGCTGCCATCAAACACAACGATCCTGTTACAGCGTGTGCGCCCCGTCATGCGCGCCGGATTTTTTTTGCTCGGCCCTTCCACCAGGATTTGCGTTTGCTGCCCTACGAAGCTTTTATATTTGCGCAACGCGATTTCATTGATCGTTTGCAACAGGACATAATTACGCTCTTCACGAACGCTCTGCGGCACCTGGTCGGGCATTTCGGCGGCGGGAGTGTCACGGCGCGGTGAATATTTAAAAATGTACGCCTGGTCAAATTCCACTTCACGCGCGAGTGAAAGCGTTCCCTCAAAGTCTTCGTCCGTCTCACCCGGAAATCCCACGATAATATCCGTGCCAATCCCGATTCCCGGCCGGGCTGCGCGCAATTTTTTGACAATGCCCAAAAACTTTTCGCGCGTATAACCGCGGTGCATCAGTTTTAAAATCCGGTCGCTGCCGCTTTGGACGGGAATATGCGCGCTTTCGCAAAGCTTCGGCAGCCGCGCGTAAGCATCTATCAAGTCATTGCCATAACCTTTGGGATGCGGTGAGGTAAAGCGCAGGCGTTCCAGCCCGTCAATCTCATGCACCGCTTCGAGCAGTTGGACAAAAGCCGATTTCCCATCGCGCGCCGGGATGTCGCGTTTCCCATAGCTCGTCACAATTTGACCGAGCAAGGTGATTTCCTTAACGCCGCGCGAAATCAGTTCGCGGCATTCAGCAACGATATCGTCAATCCCCCGGCTGCGTTCCTCGCCGCGCGTATAGGGCACGATGCAAAAGGTGCAGTATTGATTGCAGCCCTGCATGATGCTTACGAAGGCGCTGACGGATGTTTTGGAGCTGCCGTTAAGCAAATGTTCGCGGATGGCCGCTTCGCTGTCTTTTTCCTCCGCCACGTCCACGACTTTTTCGCGGGAGCCGCTCAGGATCTCATCGAGATACTCCGCCGCGCGATGAAATTTCTGCGTGCCCAAAACCAAATCCACGTCCGGCAGTTCATCAATCAGCTTCTGTCCCCTGCTCTGCGCCATGCAGCCCATGAAGCCGAAGACCGGTTTGCGCGAACTCTTGTTCGCCACGCCGTTCATGGACTTCATTTTGTTCAGCGCTTTTTGCTCCGCCAAATCCCGCACGCTGCACGTGTTCAGCAGCACCACGTCCGCCGTCTCTTCCGATGGCACGAGGGTATAGCCTTTGGCCACGAGTTGCGCGGCCACAGCTTCGCTGTCGCGCTCGTTCATCTGGCAACCGTAGGTTTTTATGAAAACACGGGGCATTTTTTCAGGGCACTATACTAAGCCGTGCGAGGGGCTTTGAAAAGCCGGAACAGGCATTTATCCTGCTGTCTTTTACAAGACTTTTCACCGCCTTCGGTGTTAAATACGAACATATTTATGGATTTGGACTCTTTGATTCAATCGGCTGCCACCAATGGCGCGAGTGACCTGCACCTGGAAGCCGGCATGCCCGCCGCCCTGCGCGTCCGCGGCCAATTGCGCATTACGGGCGAACCCATCGCCCCGGGCGTCCTCACCGAATTTGCCCGGCGCCTGCTGAACGAGGACCAATGGCATGAATTTGTGGAGCGCCGCTCGTACGATCTCTCGCGAAGCATCAGCGGCGTGCGTTGCCGCATCAATATTTTCCAAACCGCTCGCGGCACCGGCCTGGCCATCCGCCTGCTCGGCGCGTTCCAGGCCACCGTCGAAAAACTTAATTTGCATCCGGACCTCAAGAAGCTCATTAAAAATAATCACGGCCTCATCCTCGTCAGCGGCGCGACCGGCTCCGGTAAATCTTCGACGCTCGCCGCCCTGATCCAGGAAATCAATTTGACCGAAGCGCGGCATATCATCACCGTCGAAAGCCCGATTGAATATACTTTCCGCTCGCGACGGGCATTTATCCGCCAGCGCGAAGTCGGGCGCGACACGCCGAGTTTCGAGCAGGCCCTGCTGGATGCCCTGCGCGAGGACCCGGATGTCCTCATGGTGGGCGAAATGCGTGACCCGCAGACGATGCAACTCACCTTGAGCGCGTCCGAGACCGGTCATCTTGTGCTCGCCACCGTTCATTCTTCCACCTGCGCCGAGGCCATCCAACGCGTCGCTTCCGCCTTCCCGGCGGAAATCCAAAGCTCAGTCTGCGCGCAATTGGCCGACTGCCTTGTCGCTGTCATTTCGCAACGCCTGCGCTTTCGCGAAGACCTCAACATCCGCGTGCCGGAATGCGAAGTCCTCATGGCCACCAACGCCGTGAAGAATTTCATCCGCACCCGTGATTTCTTCAAAATCATCACCGCCATTGAGACTGGCGCCGACCACGGCATGTGGACCTACCAGCGTTACACCCGCTGGCTTGATGGCCGCACCAACTTCTATATTCCCGGCCAAAGTGCTGAACCGGCGGAAGACCGTCCGGATGATTTGCCCGCCGCAACGCCACTGCCATCCATGGCCTCGCGCCCGGCAGCCGCGCCGCGAACCGAACGGCCCATGTCTTCATCAACCTCAACCTCCACTTCCACGAGTGGCGGCAGCGCTCATCGCATTGAGATTGACCCCGATGAGGGCGGTTTCGGGAAGATTTTGAAGAAGTAATCAGTAGGGCGGGCGGGACGCTTGCTCCAAAACCTGCAAATTTTGCTGACATCTCTCGGGGATAATGTTAGCTTCCCGTGCTTTTTAGCGAACTGTCCGATGGTGTAATGGTAGCACAAGGCCCTTTGGAGGCCTTTGTCATGGTTCGAATCCATGTCGGACAGCCATGTTTGGGGGCGAAGATAGAGAATCGATTTTCCCGTTTTGTAGAAGTGATTGAATTGCCCCCTCACCCCGTCCCTCTCCCCCGCACACGCGTGTGGCTGGGGACGAGGGAGACCGAAGGTCTTCCACATTAGCTACGTCTTATGTCTGGCTGCGGCGTGAGTCCAGATAACGATCCAATGCGGCAATGTCGTTATAGAGCTTGAATCCCGGCAACGACTCGACGATCTGGAAAACTTCCTGGACCTGGGGCTGCATATTGATGATGGACACGTGACCGCCTCGCGCCACGAGTTGTTTGCGCGCGATAGAAAACAGGCGCAGGCCGGCGCTGCTGACAAATTTAAGCTGGGCCAGGTCGAACACCATATCGTTCACCCGTTCGGCGAGAGTTTTTATCAGCAAGGTATCAAATTCCGGCGCCGTGGCGGTATCGAGACTGCCGATGAGTTTTAGGGTGACCACGCCCGGCCTTTGTGGATCGACTGTTTTTTGGATTTCCAATGGCATAATATTTTAAGGTTGAAGGATTTCTTCAAAACATCGCTCCGAATCCAATCGGAGGCAACTCTAAAAATTTCTTTGGGCCAGCCGCGTGAAGAACCAGGAGTCAAGTTCCGGTTCCGGTCATGGATGTCTCATGATAAAATGGCCGTTGCTCTTTGACATGAGGTGTCGGGGGATATGGTAGGGCTGCGCTCCTGCGCGGCCGTCCCCCGCAATTTGAATTCGTACGCCGAATCAACCTAAATCAACTCTCCCCGGGCAAAAACCAAACCAAAACCAAGCCGATCCAAACCAAAAAATGGATTCTGGGCTCGACGGAGTCTTACCCCGCCATTTCGGAACCCTAATGAACCCTATTGGCACCTACAGAACCCTATAGAACGCCCCCCGGGGGGAGGGGTAATTTAGGCCTTCCCTTTGCCAAACATCGGCAGGTCGAGGGAAAATCTTCCGGGGCCGGCCAGCAACAGCGTGAAATAAGCGCCAAAATAAACAAAGGCCATCTCGCCGGACATCTGGCCGCTGAACGCCATTTTATGGACCATGGTAAAGGCCACGGCCATTTCAATAGCCAGCACTGCCGCTGCCGCGCGCGTGAACAATCCCAGACCCAGCAGCGCCGCCGCCACCACCTCCGCAAAGACGGTCAGACCAAGGCTGCCGGAATGCCCGATGCCCAGGGGATCGGGAAAGTCAGCGGCGGTCTTGCTGAAGGTGCTCAGCTTTCCCCAGCCGTGAAGAAACAACATTCCGAATCCAAAAAAGCACCGCAAGACCAACAGTCCGGCGCTGGTAAGTGGGGCATTATTTCCAGGAGTGAATATTTTTTTCATAGATGATTTTGGAGTTGAGGGTTTAGCGGCAAATTCTTAAACAGTCCGAATCAATTCAGCCGGACTGAAACGGGCCTTGGGCAGCGCGGCGTATTTGTCAGTGTCTGACCGGTAACCGAGCGCGCAGGCCACGCAGGTGGCGTAGCCGCTATCGGCGAGGCCGAGGATGCAGTCGTATTCCGATGGCACGATGCCTTCCATGGGGCAGGTGTCCACGCCGATCATGGCGGCACTGGTCATCAGGTTGCCCAGTGCGATATAGGCTTGGCGCACAGCCCATTCATGGGCCATTTTCCCGCGCGAACCATGCACGACATCGCCGACCATCATGCCGCGATAAGCGACGAGCGATTCGGCGGGGACTTTGCGGACGGCGGCCAGGCGCTGGATCCAGTTATCCACGTCGGCCTCGGTCATTTTGGTCCGCGCGGCCAGCACGACATAGTGCGAACAATCCACGACCTGCGGCTGGTTCCAGGAATGAGAGAGCAGTTCGGCGCGCTTTTCCGTATCGGTCAGCACGATAAAGCGGTAAGGTTGAAGGCCATAGGACGTGGGCGTAAGAATGAGGGCGCGTTCGATTGCCTGCCAGACGTCGGCGGAAAGTTTTTTGGTCTTATCAAAGCGTTTGGTGGCATAGCGCCATTCGAGTGCCTTTAAGAGCTCCTGGGTACTCATGGCTGTGAGGATGCCATGAGGCAGGGAAAAAGCAAGCAGGTGGCACCTGCTGGCCTAATACGCGCTCCCGCGCGTACCCTCAGCTACGACGCCGGGTGTTTTGCCAAATAACGATCACATGCAGGTAATACAATCCGCACTGCTCATTTGCGATGGGAAAAGGCAGCATCCGCGGATCTATCGGGACGCGTCCCTTGCCTCCCGGCGCATTCTCCTTTTCTTGTCCGATTTTGGTTTTGGCGGTTACTATTCATTGAGTGAGCAATATGACGGACCAGCAACTTTTGCGGGATTACGCCGGGAAACAATCTGACGCGGCGTTTGCGGAATTAGTGCGCCGACATGTGGACCTGGTCTATTCCGCCGCGTTGCGCATGGTTTGCGACGCGCATCTCGCGAAGGACGTGACGCAGGGAGTCTTTGTGGCGCTGTCACAAAACGCGCGGCAATTGGCAGACCGGGCCGTGCTCTCCGGCTGGCTGCATCGCACGGCGCGAAACATTGCCGCCAATACCGTTCGCTCGGAAGTCCGCCGCCGCGCCCGTGAACAGGAGGCTGCCGCCATGAATGAACTGCAACTATCTGAAGCGACCTGGGATATCATCGCCCCGTGCCTCGACGAGGCACTCGGCGAGCTGAGCGAAGAAGATCGTGACGCGCTGCTGCTGCGCTATTTCGAACGCAAATCCGGCCGTGAAATCGCGGGTGTGCTCGGCACCAGTGAGGACGCCGCGAACAAGCGCGTGAGCCGCGCCGTGGAACGGTTGCGGGAAATTTTCTCCAAACGGCGCGTGGCCGTCGGCGCAGGCGGGCTGGCCGCTTTGATTTCAGCGAATGCTGTGCAGTCAGCGCCCGCCGGGCTCGCAGCGGCCATTTCAGGCACAACACTGGTAACCACCTCAACCCTTGGAATTGCTATGATCCACAAAGTTCTTATTGCCGGGATGGCCGCCATTGTGGTGGGCACGGGCATTTACGCAGTTCGATTGCAAAACCAAATTGGTGCGCTGCAACGACAGCAATCGTCACTGAACCAACAAATCGCGCAAGCGCAGCAGGAGCGTGATAATGCGACGAGCCAGCTGGCCGATTTGCAGGAGGAAAATGAGCGGTTGCGCGCAGATGAAGCGGATCTTTTGCGATTGCGCGCCCAAGTTTCACAATTGAAAACACAGGCAAATGTGCAGCCCGCGCCGGTCGTGAATGTTTCCATTTGGCAGAATTGGAACAATCACCAGCACATTGGATCGTTCTATGCCATTGCCGGGACCTGGAGAGAGACTGTCGCCGTGGGTTTGGGTGGGCATATCGCAACGCGCAACAATTCGACGGGCGATTGGAAGATCCAAACTTTTGATCATAAACGGGATTTTCGCGCGGTGATTTATGCCGATAATCAATACGTGGCTGTAAGCGAAGGAGGATTCATCACGACGAGCCCGGATGGAATGACATGGACAGAGCGCACGTCTCCAACCAAAAAAACCCTGCTGGGACTTTTTTGGGATGGACATCAATATCTGGCCGGCGGGGACCAGGGAACGATTTTGTCCAGCGCAGATGGGATTAATTGGACGGCGTGCAATTCCGGAAGCCAAATTAGTGTCTACGCGTTCGGTTATTCGGGCGCGGGTTACGTTGCCGTGGGAAACGACGGAATCATGGTGAGCAGCGATTCGGCAAACTGGACGCGCGTGATGACTGCGCCGCCGATTCCGTTTACCGCGTGCACGTGGACAGGCAGTGAATTTCTGGCGTGCGGGCTTGGGCTGGACAAAAATCCCACGATCTACACCAGCCCGGATGGCAATATCTGGACGTTGCGCGATACGACTATCACGGCGTCGCTGCGCGCGGCTATCACGGTCAATAACACCATCTATGTTTCGGGCGACAGTGACATCGAGGAATCTACGGATGGAGGAACGACATGGACAAATACGTTTATCAATCCCCGGGGCGGCGAGCTTTTCATGGGTATGGCTTACAATGGCGAATCCCTGATTGCCGCGGGATTCAATCACAACGTTTGGGCCACGCCGGTGCAATGATAATTAGCCCTTTCAACATTTTTTGAACGAGATTGGCAATTTAACTCACCTCTCCTACATAAACCGGATCGTCCCCTCACCCTGGCCCTCTCCCCCGATGGGGGCGAGGGTAACGGCTCGCGAGTACGCTCGCCCCACCTTAAGATATGTTCGATTTTCCGTAGATCTCAGTTATCAGCACAAGCCTTTGGATGCAATGTCTCTGCGGAATTGCATGCCTTCGAAACAAATTTTCTCCACCGCCACGTAAGCAGCAGCCTGCGCAGCTTTTAAATTTTTGCCCAGCGCAGTCACGCCGAGAACGCGTCCGCCACTGGTGACGGTTTGCCCGTCCTTCAATGTCGTACCCGCATGGAAAACTTTGACGCCGGGCAGCTTGGCCGCGTCATCGAGACCGCGAATGGGCTTTCCTTTTTCATAATTGCCGGGGTAACCGCCACTGGCGATCACGACGCAGACGCTGGCGTCCGGTTTCCATTTCATTTCGATTTTATCCAACGTGCCGTTGACGCTAGCATCAAGCAGTTCGACAAAATCATTTTCCAGGCGCGTGAGATAGACCTGGGTTTCAGGATCGCCGAAGCGGGCGTTGAACTCCAAAACGCCGAAGCCGGTTTTGGTGATAATGATCCCGGGATACAGGATGCCGCGAAAATCAATCCCCTCCTCCGCGCAACCGCGCAGCCAAGGATTTAAGATGGCATCGCCAACGCGTTTTAATTCGGCATCGCTCAGGAAAGGCGTGGGGGAATACGTGCCCATGCCGCCGGTGTTCAGGCCTTTATCGCCGTCCAGCGCGCGTTTGTGGTCCTGGGACGTGGGAAAAAGCCTGGCCGTTTTGCCATCACAAATCGCATGGAGAGAGATTTCCACACCTTCGAGAAATTCCTGGATGACAATTTTCGCACCCGCCGCGCCAAAACTTTTGGCGACGAGAATATCGTCAATGGCTTTGTTGGCCTCAGCAACATTCGCGCAAATCAGAACGCCTTTGCCAAGCGCGAGGCCATCGGCTTTCACAGCGCATTTGCCGTTCAGTTCGGAAGCAAATTTCTTGGCGGCGGCAGCATCGGCAAACGTCCCCGCGCGGGCGGTAGGAATGCCGTACTTTTCCATGAACTGCTGAGAAAAGACTTTGGACGATTCGAATTGCGCGGCTTTTTGGTTTGGCCCCCAAATGCGCAGGCCGTTTTTTTGGAACAAATCCACGATACCCAGCGCGAGTGGATTGTCCGGGCCAACAACCGTAAGCTCGACTTTCTTTTCGTGAGCAAACGAGAGCAGCTTCGGCAAATCCTCCGCGCCAATAGTGACACATTCGACAGGCGCGCCATTTTTTGCGAGGCGTTCCTGCGCGATGCCGGCGTTGCCGGGAGCGCACCACATTTGGGAGACATGCGGTGACAGCGCCAGCTTCCAAACCATGGCGTGCTCGCGTCCGCCGGAACCGATGACGAGGAGTTTCATTTAAGCAACGCGCGCCTCGCCCTTGCCTTTCACGATTTCCCCAATGATCCAGGCATCATGCTTTTGGCCACGGATGAATTTCACCACGGCATTGGCTTTTTCCGCTGAAACGATGGCCACCATGCCGATGCCCATGTTGAAGACTTGATACAGCTCTTCGTCAGGCACGCCACTTTGCGTTTCGATGAATTTAAAAATCGGCAGCATTTTCCATGAACCTTTGGCGATAACGGCGTCGCAGGTTTTAGGCAGCACGCGAGGAATGTTGTCCACGAAACCGCCGCCGGTGATATGGGCGAAGGCCTTAACGGACAGTTGATGGTTAAAACGTTTTAGCAGTTTTTGGACAAGGGGGCCATAACTCACGTGGACCTTTAGCAGTTCATTGCCGATGGTGTTTTTTAATCCGGGAAGGCGGCTGTTTAGTCGCAGGCCAAGATCGTCGAAGAAAATTTTTCGCGCGAGCGAATAGCCGTTTGTGTGCAGGCCGCTGGAGGCGATGCCGATGATGGCGTCGCCACGTTTAACGGTTTTTTGGCCGTTCAGCATCCGTGATTTTTCCACGACGCCGACGATGGTACCGCTGACGTCGTATTCGCCCTGTTGGTAAAAGCCGGGCATCTGTGCCGTCTCGCCGCCGATCAGCGCGCAGTTATTTTCCGCGCAAGCGCGCGCGAAACCTTTGATGACTTCGGTGAAGACGTGCGGCTCGAGTTTTCCGGTGCCAAGGTAATCGAGGAAGAACAACGGTTCCGCTCCGAGCACGGCGATGTCGTTAATGCAATGGTTCACGAGGTCGGCGCCGATGGTATCGTGTTTATCCATGGCGAAGGTGATTTTGAGCTTGGTGCCGACGCCGTCCACCGAGGAGACGAGGACCGGCTCGCGATATTTTTTAATATCGAGCGCGAACAGGCCGCCGAAGCCGCCAACCTTGCCGAGCACTTCACGACGGTGCGTCGAGGCCAGGAGTTGGGGCAAAGTGGATTTAACCTTATTCCCTAAATCAATATCCACGCCGGCGGCGGCGTAAGCTTTTTGTTTCATGCGGCGGGAATTAAAACGGGAATCGGCGGAACGGGCGAGGAAAAACGAAACGCGGCCCCGTGTTCCGGAAGCCGCGTCGTGAATATTAAACTGATATCAGGCGTGCAGAGGCTGGGCGTTTGGCGCTTTGGGTTTGGTCATCACAGCCAGGATAATCGTCCAAATCACCAGCACCGCTGTCAGTGACGGAACCATCCACAACGGGAGGCGTTGATGCAATTCTGCGATGGTCATTCCGTAACCATTGGCCGCCCATTGGTCAAACCGCAGGTTGAAAGCCGCCAGCATCACACCGCCGCAGGAAGCGATTTGAAAAATGTAGGCCGGCCCCATGGCTTTGCCCGTTAACCCGCGAAATTTAGAGAAGTTCCAAATGCCTAACGCCGTCATCAATCCCGCGATGATGAGCGCGCCCGAACGATCCTGTGATTGCCAGGCCAGGTTGATGATGCCCCAAAACATCATGATATGCGTGCCGGCGACGACGAACGCGTAGTTAAGCGTGGTCATCGGTTTCAATTCCGGATGGGTGGTGGCATTGGCGGCCGCTTGCGCCCGGGAATGCCAGTACATGGGAGTAATCCATGTGGCCAGGCTTATGGCATAGAACCACCAGAACCCGGCCATGGCTGCGAAGAAGACTGATTGGCTCCACGCATAATGATGCCCGAGGAATTGCACGAGGGCCTGGCCGCCGATGGCGAAGGTAAGCACTATCGCCCAGGTAATGACCAGCCGGAGCCTGGCAGGGCGGCCGGTGTGTCCTCCAAACATGATCCATTGTGCCGCAAAGCCGGTAAAGATCCCGACGAATGGCAACAGAAAAGCCGCGAAAAATCCCTTGGCCGCAAGGCCGCTCTTGCCGGCCACGCCTGCGCCGGCCGTAGCTGCTGGTCCGCCGACCGCGGGCAACGCCGCCAACACCGCGCTGGAAAATGCCGGGGTGGGCGTGGTCTTGCGCAGGGTCTTTTCCACGAACGATTCCACTTCATCGTGCAACATTTTGCGGCCGCGCGAGAGCCGTTGTTTCACGGCATCTTCGGACAACTCCATTTCCGCCGCCACATTTTCAATGGATTGGTGCTCGCGATAAAAAAGGATCAACGGCTCGCGATACAATTGAGGAATTTTTTCCAGGGCGCGCCACAACAAAGCTTCCTCTTCGTGACTGATGGTTTCGTCCGAAGGCAGCGCGACGAGCGCGGGCGCTTCCTCCACGGTCTCCAGTAACTCGGCGCTGTGTACGGGGTTGCGGATTTCGTGCTGGAGGCATTTTTTGGCGCGGTTATGGACAATGCCGCACAGCCAGGCGCGAAGTTTTTCCGGCTGGCGCAGGAGCCGGAGGCGTTTCCACGCGGTAATGAAGGTTTCCTGTGCTACATCCTCGCTCTGGCCCAGATGGCCAATCCGGCTGTAAGCCAGGGAACAAATTAATATCTGGTAACGCGAGACAATGCGATTGAAGGCGTCGCGGTCTCCGGCCAGCGTGCGCGAAACCAGCTCCGCATCGGGAATGTACTCGGTCGTCGTTATCACGGTTTCTTGTGTTATCATAGTACTAATGATGTTCCCGGGAAAGCCAATGAGGTGACAGAAAATCGCGTTATTTATGATTTATGAATGACGATTTACGCGGCTGGTGTGGAAGTTTTTTATTATCAAATGCTTACGATGATAAAAAAATGCTGGCCTCTATTTTTAAATTATCCGCAAATTAAATTCGCGCTTTCGCGCGACTTCGCAATCGGCGGCTTATCTGTGGATAATATTACCCGGGGTGGCGCGCTCTCAGACTCGCGCTTACCCCGGGCTAATATCTTATGCCCTGTCAGGGCATTCAGTTAGCGGCTACGCCGAATTTTTCCAAAGTTTATGGCCTAAAATTACGTTTATTGGGGATCAAAGCTCAAACACAGACAATGGGAGCTGCTTCGTTACAGGATTGTTACATCACCGGGTTAGTCATGGAACGGCTGATTGCTTATCCTCCGTGAATGCATGCGGCTGAGATCATTCCGCTGATTCTTGCTTTGACGCTGGCGCTGGGGTTTGAATGCGTCAACGGTTTTCATGACACGGCCAACGCCGTGGCCACGGTCATTTATACCCGCAGCCTGCCGCCGTGGCTTGCGGTCGTCTGGTCGGGCATCTTCAATTTTCTGGGCGTGCTGCTTTCCACGGGGGCGGTGGCGTTTGGCATTATTAATTTGCTGCCGGTGGAACTGGTTACTGATGTTGGCTCGCCGATCGGTTTCTCGATGATTTTTTCCTTGTTGATCTCCGCATTGCTTTGGAACGCCGGCACGTGGTACCTCGGCATTCCCGTTTCCAGCACGCACTCGATGGTCGGCGCCATCATGGGCGTGGGGATGATGAATGCGCTGTTGAAAACCGGCAGTGTAATGACCGGATTAAATTGGAAACAGGTGGAGAACATCGGGCTGACGTTACTGGTTTCTCCGGTCTTCGGTTTCTGCTGCGCAGCCCTGCTTTTCTTACTGATGAAAGCCCTGATCCGCCAGCCGGACCTTTACCGTTCTGTGGAAAACCGTCCACCGCCATGGTGGATTCGCGGCATCCTTTGTCTCACCTGCACCGGTGTCAGTTATGCGCACGGCTCCAATGACGGCCAAAAAGGGCTCGGCTTGATGATGCTGATCCTGGCCGGGATTATTCCAGGGATTTACGCCGTTAATCCACAAATCGAGACCGGCTCGGATGCGCAATTGGGCGCTGCCTGCCATGCGGCCACAGCTATTATCCAACAACATACCGGCAACATTTCTGTGGATGCGAAGACCGCTACGGATACACTCGAGGAATTTCTCAGGACCGACGGCGTTTTCACGGACAAGGTCTTCCCTGCCCTGGCGGAAAAGAACCAGGAAATCGCCACCACGCTGGCGCAGCACAAGTCCCTCTCTGAATTGAGCACAAGTGAACGCATTGATTTGCGCACCCAAATCTTTTTGGCCTCCGGCGCCATTGCCAAACTAAGCACGATGAAAAAATTTCCTGCGGACCAGGATACCGCTATGGCGAAATACAAGACCACGCTGGACAAGACCATCAAGTTCATTCCGGTTTGGGTAAAGCTGTCCGTGGCGCTGGCGCTGGGCCTGGGCACGATGATTGGCTGGAAACGCGTAGTGGTGACCATCGGTGAGAAAATCGGCAAAGCTCATCTTACTTATGCACAAGGGGCTTCCGCCGAAATGATTGCCATGGTGACCGTCGGATTGGCATCGAAGTACGGCCTGCCGGTAAGCACCACGCATGTGCTTTCGTCCGGCGTGGCCGGCACCATGGCGGCGAACCGTTCCGGCCTCCAGCGAGCGACTTTACGCAATATTATCCTGGCCTGGGTGCTTACCCTGCCCGCCTGCATCTTTTTGGGCGCGATGATTTTTGCCGCGGCGTTCATGCTCGTCTTTCACGTTTTTCACGTGCATTAACCATCAGAGATTTGTACAGGCATCTCCGGTTGACGTGGCAATCGGAACGGCAAACAATCTGGACAAATGCCCGGCCCCAGTAAAATTCTCAGCGTTGTGTCGTGCCTGCTTTGGTGTCCCTATCTGCTTTCAGCACAAACGAACGCGACCTCTGCTGTCCCAGCCTGGGCACAGCCGGGCTCGGCCACGCATACCCAGGTAGCCCCGCCATCAGATTTTCACCGGCCCAGCAAAATTTTTCTAACGCCAACCGGCATCTTTGACGGCCAGGCGGACATCGGCGGCGCGGTGATACCGGGCAGCGCGAGCTACGATCCCGGCACAAAGCAGTACACGATCAACTCCGCCGGCTACAACGTATGGTACCAGCGTGACGAATTCCGGTTTCTGTGGAAGAAAATGTCGGGCGACGTCTCGGCCGCGGCGGATATTACGTTCCCAGATACCAATGGCTATGGCGACCGCAAGGCGGTCATCATGATTCGACAGGATTTAGATGATGATTCTAAAGAGGTTTTCGTGGCCCTCCATGGTGCAGGCATGATTCAACTGGCACAGCGACCGGAAAAAAACGTGCGCATTACAGACATGGAATATCGGATAGGCAGCCGGGGCGGTTTGCCTGGAGGCAAGTCTCCTGACGATTTGGTCACTGCCAACGCCCGGCGCATCGGCATTGAAAAGCGCAGCGACTCCTTCACTTTATTTGTCAGCCTGGAAGGCGAGCCGATGCACCAGTTCGGTCCGCCCGTCGAGCTGCACATGGATGGTCCTTTCTATGTGGGCATTGGATTTTGTTCCCACTTGCCGGATAAATTAGACACCGCCGTCTTTTCAGAGGTCGTTCTCAAGAATTCTGCCGGCAAGGTCCATTAATCGCTAAGCAGGCAAAAAGAGAGCGTATAGTGCCAAGTTGGCTTCCCGCCGTTAATCTCCTGTTTTCCTGTGTTTTTCTCTTATTTTGCTTCATTATAAATAATTATAGAATTTTTATACAAATTCCCCCGGGATGGTGTCTATAAAGTAAAATCGTGAGTACCGAATACCCCGAATGGTTTGAAGCGTTTTACGAGGCAAAAGCCACGGCCTTGATTCTTTATGGCCGTGCGCTGGGCTTGAGCCACGGGGAGGCCGAGGATGTCCTGCAGGAGACTTTCCTGGCCCTGATGCAGAAATCTGAGATACCACGCGAGCCGGAGCATTACTGCCTCCGCAGCTTCCGTAACCGGGCGCTGAATTATAAGCGCTCGCTGTGGCGGCGATTGACCCGTGAGCTGGAATCACACCGCTGGTTTGAAAAAACAACGAGCGAAGATCCGGCGGAACGGGCAGCGATGAAACAACTGGCTGAATTGCCGCCTGAACAGCGCGAGGTAATCGTGCTCAAAATTTGGAACGATTGCACGTTTGAGGAAATTGGGGCGTTGCTGGACATATCACCCAACACCGCTGCCGGCCGCTACCGCTATGGCCTGCAAAAGATGAAATCACGACTGGAAGGAGCAAGTTATGAAAGAGACGAACCCACTGGAGACGCAATTGCGCTCATGGCGGCCCCGCCGTCCCTCAGCGCGGCTTAAACGCCGGCTGTTTGGCATTTCCTTAATTCCCCGCGCCGGCTGGATCATCGGTTCACTCGCGCCGGCGATGGCATGCCTGCTGATCACGTTCAGCTTTTTGAATCCGCGCCCGATAGTTTCCGGAGCCATGCCGTTAAACGGTTTGATGGCAGGTAGTTGGAGCAATGCCGCATACGTGGTGGACGGTTTTGCCGATAAACAGAACCATTGGGCTTGCGTTACTTTTAATTCGACAAACCGGAGTGGTTTCGGGTCTACTATGGATTCTTTCCGCCACTGAGGTCCGGTGCATAGACGGAAAATTTGCAATGAACAACGACAAAACGAAGCCGCAAAGCGGCGCTAAAACACAAAACGGAAAACCAGGCTCTAAACCAGCCAAAACGGCTGTCGCCACTGCGCCACAACCGGTAGAAGAAGTGAAGCCCCAACCGGTCAAGGTTCCCCCGCTATTTCGTAAGATTGACTGGGTGGCGCTGGTTATCGCTTTCATTGGTGTTTGGGCGGTTTACCTGTGGACGCTGGCACCGGAATTGACACTGGAAGATTCCGGCGAACTGGTCACGGGCGCCTTCTATGCAGGCATTCCCCACCCGCCCGGCTACCCGTTTTGGTCCATTTACTCCTGGTGTTGGACGGCGATTTTAGGAGTGCTGCATTTGGGCAACGCCGCCTGGCGCGTCGAAGTGGGCGAATCCTTTGCGGCGGCTTTTGGTTGCGGTTTGCTGGCCTTGATGGTCTCCCGCGGCAGCAGCATGCTGATTGAAGGCATCGAGGAATTGAAAGCCATTCCCCGCCAATGGGAAAACGCCATATGCGTTGTGTCCGGCTCGGTCGTGGGATTACTGCTGGGTTTGGGAGCGTTCATGTGGCATGAATCAGACGTCATCAACCGTATTTCGCTCTTCGGCGTGCCATGGCTGCTGGTGGTGGTTTTGCTGCTGTTCCGCTGGGCGTACGCACCCCAGCAGCGGCGCTACCTGTATCTCTCGATGCTATGTTACGGCTGGCTGGCGACGATCCACCAGACGTTGCTGCTGAGCCTGCCGGGCCTGGAAATCCTCGTGGCGCTGGTATTGCCAAGATTGGGCCGGGATTTGTTCGTCTGGAACACCATCGGTTATGGGGTAATTCTTTTATTTAGGGCGACCGGGGCAGTACCGGCCTTCAGCCAGATGACCTCCATCGAAATAGCAATTTTACATTTTGTCGGGCTTGGTTCGTTTGCCGCCTGGACCGGCATCTATCTCAAAACCCTGGTTAACCAGAAGCATGTCCAAGGCGAATGGATGCAGTGGTTTTGGATGGCACTGGCAGGTTTTGTCGCGATCTTTCTGCTCCTATTCGGCTTCCTCCTCCTTTTCCGGCCTGGAACGGTGAAAGAAACTTCTGCCTGGAATTCCGCTCCTTATACAATCCTGACCTGCGCCGCGTTCGTTTACGCTGCCGCCTTATGCGTTTTTGGCTCTGTCAGTGTTTGGAAAGGAATTGAAACCCGCCAGTTTGGCCGCGAGCTTTTAACTGGCATCTTCCTGGGTTTAGTGTGGTTTTTGGGTGTCTCGGTGTATTTATACGAGCCGATTTCCTGCATGACCGATCCGCCGATGCAATGGGGCTATCCGCGCACAGTAGAAGGGTTCTTTCACGCGCTGGGCCGCGGTCAATACGGCAGCGACGTAGGAACTGACCTGTTCCAAAATCCATGGCTCTTTTTCTTCCAGCTCTTTTATCTCGCGGACGGTTTGTCCCTGTCGTTCACATGGGCCTACCTGTTTGTCGGGCTGATTCCGTTCCTGTTCATTTTCAAAATGCACAAGCGCGAGCGGAACTGGATCCTCGGGCTGGCCGCGATTTATTTTTTCATCTCAGTGACGCTGGTTCTCATGTTGAACGTCAGCGCCGACCGCTCCACCGTAGAACTCAACAAAGTCTTTTTCACGGCCTCGCATGCCATCTTTGCGATGTTAATCGGTTATGGGATTACCATCCTGGCCGCGTATGTGGCCACGCATTATGAGAGGATTCGCAATTGGTGCTTTATCGGCGGCGGAGTGGCGTTGGTGCTGGCCATTTATTGCCTCGTCAACGCGATTGGCAAGCTGTATTTCGGCCCGGCCGGGCAGATGAGAGTTTCGTGGCTGCCCGGCGCGGGCTGGAGCGGTTGGGGATTCTTGGCCTTTGGCCCGGACGGCCAGTTCGGCCTTTTTGAAATCCCGCATTGGATCGCACAGGCGTTTGCCAAAGATCAATACGGCCTGCCGGTATTTGCCGGCCTGATTCTGATTGCGCTCCCGATTATTTTCCTTGTGGCATTGCAGGTTTACCGCAACCGCGGCCCGGTCGTCATCCTCCTGGCGTTGTTTTGTGTCACGCCACTCTGTTCCGGCCTGTTCAACTGGTATAAATGCGAACAGCGCAACCATTGGTTCGGCTACTGGTTCGGCCACGATATGTTTACCCCTCCCTACATGAAGAATGGGGAATTGAGTTACGACAACGATTATCGCGCGGAACTTCTGAAAAATCCCGAACAGGCCAAAATGATTTATCCGGAAATGACGCGCAACGCCATTCTCTTTGGCGGCACGGACCCCGGGCGTTTTTGTCCCACGTACATTATCTTCTGCGAAAGCTTTATCCCGCATATTTGCCAGCCTACGCAGGACCAGAAATTTGACCGGCGCGACGTTTATATCATTACCCAAAACGCCCTGGCCGACGGCACTTACCTCGATTACCTGAGGGCGCAGTATTTCCGGAGCCACCAACAGGATCCTCCGTTCTTCAGTGAATTATCCAAGTATATGTTCAGTATGGGGATTCATTTCGTGCGCACGTTGTTCGGCAGCAGTTATGACCGGAACAAAAATATGACGCCCGACCAAATGCAGGCGGCAGGCATCACGCCGGAAGAAGTCCAGCGACAAACCCAAAGGGAGGACGAGTACGACATGGATGTCGCTTCCAAAGGACTCTTTGGCATGGTCAACCAATTGCTCTACCACGTCCTGGATGTGCCGGCCCTGGCCTGGGGCAAGCATGTGGAAGCCTACCGCCGCGCGGAAGGCGTTTATCCCCCTAAAGAAATTTATATCCCTTCGCCGGATGATTCGCAAATGTGCTTCAATAATTATTATTCCGACGTGCAACGCCGCATGCAGATCGGCCAGCTCCAGCCCGGCGAAGACGTCAACGTGGATCCGGCCAGCGGAAGGATGCAGGTTTCCGGCCAGGTGGCGGTGATGATGATCAACGGCCTCCTGTGCAAAGTCATTTTTGACAATAATCCCACGAACGAATTTTTCGTGGAGGAAAGTTTCCCCCTGCCCTGGATGTATCCCTATGAAACACCTTTTGGCATTATCATGAAAATCAATCGCGAACCCCTGCCCCAACTGACGCAGGAAATTTTCGACCGCGACCACAAGTTCTGGAAGGACTATTCCCAGCGCCTTTGCGGAAACTTTATCGATTATGATACCAGCGTGAGCAACATTTGCGATTTCGTCGAACGCACCTACGTACGAAACAATTATACCGGCTTCATCGGCGACCGCCGGTTTGTCCGGGATGAAGACGGCCAGAAGGCGTTTTCGAAACTCCGCAGCTCGCAAGCCGGCATGTATGCCTGGCGTTGTAACCTGCCGGCAGACTCCCCGTATCATCAATCGACGCCGCAACTTCAGGACGCCCTGGTCAAGGAAACCGATTTCGCCTTCAAACAGGCTTTTGCCTTCTGTCCCTACAGCCCGGAAGCCGTCTTCCGCTATGTCCAGTTTTTGATGCAGTATAATCGCGTGGACGATGCGCTGCTCGTCGCCAAGACCTGCCAGACGCTGGACCCGTATAATGATTCCGTAGCGGGTCTCATTAAACAATTGGATGACTTCAAAAAAACCGCTGGCCAGCGCGAGCAAATGCTGAACCAGATGATGTCCATGGAAGAGAAGGCGCGCACGAACCCGGACGATTATACCAACATCTTCAGTCTGGCGTCGCTGTTCCTGCAATTGCAGCAAACCAATAATGCTGCCGCATTGTTTGACCAGGCCATTTCACGTCACGGAGCTCCGATCGACGTGATACGCGGAGTGGCGAATTTTTACGCGCAGACCGGCCAATACAACGAACTCGAAAAAACCCTCAAGCGACTTACCGAAGTGGAACCCAAGTCACCCGAAGCCTGGTACGATTTGGCACGCCTCGAGGTGATGCTGGGACAAAAAGACGATGGACTTAAAGTTTTGGGGACTTCAATCCAACTCAGTGAGCAGCGGTTGAAAACCAATGCCCAGGCTTTGGATATCCGCTCCCAGGCGCGTGATGAGGCCCAGTTTAATCCCATCCGCAGTACGCCCGAATTTCAAAAACTCGTTTCACCGTAATTTTTTACGGCGGATTTATTCGTAGCGTAACGATTCTATTGGATCGAGGTTCGCCGCTTTGTAGGCGGGGTAACTTCCAAAGATAATTCCTACTGCCGAGCAGATCAGGACACCCATGATGATCCCATCAATGGGAATGGCCGGGGGTTGCTTCATATACCACGCCAGGCCATTGCCCCCGACAATGCCTAGTACGATGCCAATAATCCCGCCCACTTCGCACAACACAATCGCTTCCATGACGAACTGGGCCATGATGTTCCGCTTCTTGGCGCCAATGGCGCGGCGCACGCCAATTTCCCGCGTCCGTTCGGTGACCGAAACCAGCATGATATTCATGATGCCGATCCCTGCCGCAAGCAAAGCGATTGAGCTCACCACCGCCACGGCAATAGAACCCGTGCGCGAAAAAGTACGGAACTGGGCAATCAACGAGTCATTCGAAATCATTTCAAAGTCGTCATCCTCTCCCGGCGGCACTTTGCGAATGGCCCGCATGATGCCGCGCGCCTGCTCCATGCAATCGTCATAACTTCCCGCGTCGCGCGCCATGACTAGGATAGCCAGGCCCTGCCACCGCAGGCCGTAGCGGTTCAGCCCGGTGGTAATTGGAATCACGGCGAAATTATCCTGCGACCCGCCCAGGGAATTGCCATTGGGCGCCAGCACGCCCACTACTTCATATTTGTATCCGTTGATTTTAACGTCTTCGCCCACGGCCGAGCCGTAAGGAAAAGTGGCTTTGGCCAAGGCACTGCCCAGCACACAAACGCTTTGCGCATCATCCACGTCATTGTCCGTCAGGGCGCGCCCCTCATCAATGTCCCAATTCCGTGCCGGAAAACTTCCCGGCGTCTCGCCGAACAATTGGGCGGATGGCGCGGTCTTGGCAAAGCGCGTGGAGATCTGCCCCCGCCAGAACTGCCCTTCGATGCCTACGCTCCCCGCCATCGTCGCTTTGGCGGCCAGCTTCTGGCTCTGCTCAAAGGTAATATCTTTGCGGCGCCAGTATTTTTGCCATTCATCCCCGTTGCCAAAAACCGTGTCCGGCATTTTTTCAATGGCAAAGGTCTGGCTGCCCAGGCGGCTGATGTTGGATTCGATGCTATGTTGCAGCACGCGCATGGCAGTCATCACCACGATGATGGAAAAGACGCCGATCAATATGCCTAACAGCGTCAGCGCCGACCGCAATTTATGCGTGGACAGCGCTGTGATGGCCATCGAGATGCTCTCGCGCAATTCGACCCAGAATGGATTGTTTCGCTTCACCTCAGGTTTCATTCCTTAATGCGTCCACGGGATTCATGCGGGCAGCGCGCCACGCCGGCAGGAAGCCGGAAATTACCCCTGTGGCCAGCGAAACAAACAGCGCCAGAGCGACAATCAATCCCGACATCGCCGTGGGAAACATCCATTTGGATACTGCAAAGGTGATTAGCCACGCGATGAACAGGCCGATCAACCCGCCCAGGAGGCAAATACACGCGGCCTCGATAAGAAATTGGAAGAGAATGGACCGCCGCTTCGCACCAATCGCTTTCCGGACGCCAATCTCCCGGGTGCGTTCCGCCACGGAAACGAACATGATATTCATGATCCCAATGCCGCCTACAAACAGTGACAGGCTGGTGATGAACAGGCCGATGATGGCAATCGTCGCTGTCATCGTGTGAAACAGCGTCACGAACTGGTCCTGTTCGTTGATGGCGAAATCGTCGGGTTCGTCCGGCCGCAAGTGCCGGATGTGGCGCATCGTTTGGCGCAATTCCTCGCGTGCCTCGTCCAGTTGCGCCATGTTCGCGGCCTTGACGTCAATTTGGTCAATCGTTGACCGTGTCCAGACATCCGCAATCAACTCCCGGATAGGAATAATCACGCGATTATCCAGGCTCCAGCCGAGCATATTCCCCTGCTTTTCCAATACGCCAACCACCTGGAACGACTGGTCTTCCACCTTGATGCGTTTGCCCAATGGCGATTCACCGCGAAACAAATTGGTTACCACGCTGCTGCCGATCACACAGACCGGCTGGCTGCTTTCTCCATCGGCCGCGGTTAAAAAACGCCCCTCTTCAATTCCCACGCTGCTGGTTTGCAAGTAGCCTGCCGTCGTTCCGATGATTTGCACATCATCCGCGCTTCGCGTCTTATATTTTACCGTTTCTTCGTCATCAATTTCCGGGGCAATCGCCACAGAGTCAGTTAACTTTTTGGACAAAGCCTCAGCTTCTTTGAGCCGGATCGCCCGCCGTTTCTGCGTCCTCATCCAGCTATCGTAATTTTGGTTGAACCAATCGTTCTTGGAAATGTAGAAGACATCGGCGCCCATCGAGGAAATGCTTTTGAGGAACGCGTTATTTAACCCGTTAATCGCGGCGCCCATGAGTGTGACGGTCACAATGCCAATCACGATGCCCAGCGTGGCCAGCGTGGAGCGCATTTTATTGGCGCGCACGGCATCCAGCGAGATGCCAACGCTTTCAAACAGATCTTTGAAAAATTTCATTTAGACAAAGCTCCGTTGACGACCGGTTGGTCGCTGGAAATTAAACCATCGTGCAGGCGGACAATACGGCGGGCGTGGAGGGCAATATCCTCCTCGTGAGTCACCAGGATGATCGTATTGCCCTTGCGCGAAAGCTCTTCAAACAGCGCCATGATTTCGTTGCCGGTTTTCGAATCCAAATTTCCCGTCGGCTCATCGGCCAGCAGGATAGCGGGACTATTCACCAGGGCGCGGGCAATGGCGACACGCTGGCGCTGGCCACCGGACAATTCGTTGGGTTTGTGATGAATGCGGTCCGCCAGGCCTACTTGCGTCAAGGCATTCAGGGCGATTTGCCTTCGCTCATAAGCCGGCACGCCTGCATAAATGAGCGGCAATTCGACATTGCGCAACGCCGTCGCCCGCGCCAGCAAATTGAATGTCTGGAACACGAAGCCGATTTCACGATTTCGGACTTCCGCCAGGTGATTGTCGTTCATCTGGCTGGCATGAACGCCATTGAGTTCATAGGTGCCTTCCGTAGGTGTGTCCAGGCAACCCAGGACATTCATGAGAGTGGATTTGCCTGAACCGCTGGGGCCCATAATGGCCACATATTCACCGCGGGCGATTTCCAGCGAAACACCGCGAAGGGCATGCACGATTTCCGTGCCCATCCGGTAGCGCCGTGAAATATTTTGTAAACGAATTAGGCTCACAACGGCCTTAGGGCTTGGGAGCTTCGGGAACGGCAACTCCTTTTTTAATCTTTGACCCATCCTGCAAATCACGGCTGATGGCGCGATAACCGCCGGAAATGATTTCCTGGCCATTGGTCAGGCCGCTCGTGATTTCCCAATAATCATCATCGCAAATACCGATTTTTACCGGCACCGCTTTCACGTGATCATCCTGGACCACAAAAACCACATCAGAAAGATTTGCGGCCCCGCCACCGAACATGGGTGATACCGAATTTGTGCTGTGAGCCACTGTATTGGTGGCATCGCCGGGTGGGTCTGCCTTTGCCCCCACCGAACGGGTCGTCACGCTTGCCAGCGGGACCGTCAGCACGTTGGTGCGATAACGCGTTTCAACTTCCGCGCTCACGGACATGCCCGGGCGAAAATCCTCCTTGTCACTGATCCGGATGCGCACTTCGAATTTCGTCGCTTCCTGCGTTTGTCCATTGCCGCCACCGGAGGAAACGCCCTGCTGGTTATTATCTTCGGATGAACTGCCCACGTCCGTCACGATCCCGTTAAATTTTCGGTCCTTGAATGCATCCACTTCCAACTTGGCTTTTTGTCCGGGCTTGATGCCAACGACATCCATCTCTCCAACGTCCACCCGTGCTTCCATGGCGCTCAGATCTGAAATGACCATGATTTCTGTTCCTTCGTTTTGCACCGTTCCCAGCACGCGCTCACCCAATTGCGAATTCAATTTGCTGATGGTCCCGTCCAGCGGTGAAGCAATGGTCGTTTTATTCAGTGAATCCTGGGCGCTGTCCACGGCCGCTTTCGAAACGTCCACCTGGTCGTTATCGCTTTCAAGCTGGGCCTGGGCCATATCGCGGGCCACTTTGAATCCGACGAAGTCGGATTCATCCACCAGGTTGCTATAGTACAATTGTTGGTTGCGCTTATAATCCGACACTGCTTTTTCCAGGTTTGCTTTTGCGCTGTTAGCGGTGGCGAGTGCTGACTCATAACCTGCTTTGGCCTGGTTCAGCGCGGCAATGTAAATGTCCGGGTTAATCTTGAGCAGGAGCTGTCCTTTTTTTACCTGCTGCCCCTCCTTGACCGGCAATTCGATAATTTCCCCGCTGACTTCCGGGCTGATGGTTACTTCCTTCACGGGCTGGATTTTGCCGTTAGATACCACTATTTCCGTCAGGTTTCGCTTGGCGACCTTGTCCGTTTGGACGATTACGATTGGATCGTGCTTCCGAAAAACCAAAAATGCTCCGGCCACAATGAGCAGCAGCACCACGCCGAGGGCAATAAAAAGGTTTCGTTTCCAGTGTGATTTTTTACGCACCGGTGGCGTTTGCAGGACTGGCGGAACAGTGCTCATCTGATTTGTATTTTTCCAACCTTAGCATGGCAAACCATGGATTTTTGTCCAGTGCCTTGTTATTTCTCCCTCTCCCCCTCGGGGGAGAGGGTCGGGGTGAGGGGGCAGAGCGTCGCAATTCAAATCATTTTCGCGCCGCGTTCCTCTACGTCTTACCTGACACATGCACTGTCTTAGACAGCTACAAAACCGGATCATCACGCCTCGGCCGTTGGAATGGCCGCAGGCTCACTTTTCTTTTGTGCAAACTTGCCCCAGGTAAACACCGCGCAAACACCAAACAGCAGAAGATAAACGACCCCAATTATCTGGAGCGGCACCACGAGCCCATGGTCGTGGTAATGCGACAGAAAATACGGCATGGCAAAACCATCAGCAACGGCCAACGCCACCATGAACGGCACAATTTGGTATTTTGCGCGCGCCAATAAATCATTGACCATCACCATAGACATCGCCAAAGGCACCATGGCCGCAGCGTACCAGGGTATCAACGCCATTGTCCCGGCCACGTCCTTTGCCGAGTAAACAATCCTTACGGCGATTGGCCCCGCTACGTACAACCCAATCCACCCGCAGATGCCCGTCACCGCGGTGCCCAATATCACGATATTAAATAAATTGGTCTTTTCAGACTTGGTATGCGCATGCACCAGTTTGGGGAACATCACCGTGGCCATTGGCAGGACAATCCATAACAGTCCACGCGATAATGTCCCGGCTTCCATGTAAGGCTTCATCGTGTCACCGCTGAAATAGGCCGAGGTGAACATGGTATCTGAAGCAAACAGAAATTGAAATGCGCCGAAGCCCAGGAGCAATGGCACGACCTGCTTCAGCAGAGGTTTCCATTCAAAAGGCTCCGCCGGCGCCGACCACAAATCCCGCGTACGCCAGATGCCAATCACTGCGCCCAGGCTCAGGCCAATTAACGCGCCGGTCATCATGCCCACAGCCCCGGCGTGAAAGGCAAAAAC
>DATJXK010000066.1:0-30385 GCA_035500235.1 Pseudomonadales bacterium
TCCGTCGCGTTGATTAATACCGACGGCAAACCCATCGTCTCCGCCGGCGACACCAACCTCATTCCCACTGGGGCTTTGTCCGAAAGCGAACCCGTCTGGACGGCCAACAGCGTCACGTTCGTGAATCCCGTTTGGGGCGCGAATACCAGCCCGGAAAATTCGTCCAATGCCCTCGTCGTCCTGCCGTCGTTTCGTGAGATGACCAATGGCATGCCGCCCGGGGCATTTGAGCGGCGCGGGTCCAATGACATGTACTTCTCGAACTCTCCCTCCATGGCCGGTAACCGGCCTCCCGGTCCTCCGCCCGGCATGGATGACCGGCATGACGGCGGTCCGCGTGGTGATGGCCCTCGTGATGGTGGGCCGCGCGACGGCGGCCCTCGTCGTCCACCCTGGATGCGCTGGATGGATGAGCAGCAATTCAAAGCCCTCACTGCCCGGCGCGAACTCCACGGCCTCGTCCTGGCCATGTCCACGGAAAATGTGCGCACGGTTTCCGCTGATGATCTGGTGCTGCGCGGCATCATCGTCCTGTTCGCCGGCATTTCGGCTGTCGGCGTCGCGCTGGTCTTGCGCACTGTTTCCAAAACGTCCGAGCTGCAAATCCGGCTGGTGCGCGCCAGTGAATTGAACACCCACCTCAAGGAAATGAACCTCGCCGCGGCCGGGCTGGCGCATGAAACCCGCAACCCGCTCAACATCATCCGTGGCATGGCCCAGATGATTTCCAAATCCGACGGCCCCGCTGACCTCCGCGAAAAATCCAAGGCCATCGTGGATGAGACGGATAAAGTGACCGCGCAGTTGAACGAGTTCATCAATTACTCGCGCCCGCGCGAAGTGCGCCGGGCGAAGATTCCGCTCAACGCCGCCGTCACTGAAGTCGTGCGCGCGCTGAACTACGATATCGAGGAAAAGAAAATCCGCGTGGAATCGAAAGTCGAACCGTTTTTGATCGAGGCAGACGAGCAATTGTTGCGGCAGGCGCTGTTCAATTTGCTGCTCAACGCCATCCAGGCGGTTGGCGAGAGCGGGCAAATCCAGTTCACCGCGCACAAGAACGGCTCCGAAGCCGTCTTCGAAATCCGCGACGATGGCCCCGGCGTTCCCCCCGGCCAGCGGCGCGAGATTTTCAAACCCTACTTTACCACCCACCAGAAAGGCACGGGCCTGGGCCTGGCCGTCGTGCAGCAGATCGTCCTCGCCCACGGCTGGGAAATCGAATGTCTCGCCAACGACCCCAAAGGTGCGGTGTTTCGCATCAGTCACTTAAAACCCACTGCATAGTGCTCTCGAAGGCATAACAATTCATTCGCTAACCACGTCTGAAAAGGCAATCATCCGGACATGGCCCGTCCATTTCTCCTGACTTTGTCGCTGGTCATCGCCTGTCTATTGTGCGGGTGCAGCCGCCCACAACCAGGCTGGCCCTATTACACCCTCGCGTTGAACGGCGAACCCACCGGACAAGGGTCGCAATTTGCCCCGGACGATTTGGGGGTTTGCGTTTATGTGAACGGCAATCCCGTTGGGATTTATCCCCGGGCCAATTCCATCGCCATTCCGGTGAACCAATATTTGCGGCCCGGCACAAATCAAATCACTGTGACCGACAGCGCCAAACGTTCGTGGTACATGGGCATGAGCCGGGTGTCCAAGGACGACCAGACGGTGCTCGTGGATACCAACTTCATCGCGACGGACCAACCCTTCGTCGTGACGCTAAATTTGCCAAACGTTCCGTGGTCGCTCCCGCTCTTTGACAGCACAATTGCCGGCAAGGACATTTCCACGAATGAGATCCTGCAATTTGTGCAACGCCTGTTCGCCTTCACTTCCGCCACGGACGATACGAATAAAGCCGCTGCGCTTGCGCTCATGGAAAACGATGGCCTCGATGTCTGGCAACCCACCGCCTACGGCATGACGGACGAAGTGCTCGCCACCGAACGGTCTACCGCCCGTTATAATATGGACAAGGTGGACTCGTTCATCGAACTGCCGGGGCCGGACAAGCTCAAGATTATCCCGGGGCCAAATGCCATCGTGATTTATACCGGCATTAGCGGAGAGAAGCCACACGAGAAGGCCTGGATAGCGCGCGTGCGGCTGAAAGACGGGTCGGAAGTAATGACGCCAGAATTGGTATTGTACCGCAAAAATGCAACCTGGGCCGTATGGCAATGAATGATTCCAAACCGCTGTTGACCGTTACTCACACCATCACGGAAAGCGATTGCGAATTGATCCGGCAGGATATGGGCCGGCGCATGCAGGGCAGGCTAAGCGATATCACGCGCCAACAAAGGGCCAAAGCCCGGGGGCCGTTTCGTGTGCTCCTTTGGATTTTAGGCGTAGTCCTCGTTGTGATCGGCATTGGCTTAATGCCCGATGACAAGGTGACGGGCGTTTTTTCCCTGGTGATTGGTGGCTTGATCATTGGTAGTCGTCTCGCTCTGCGCGTGATCGCCCGGTTGACGGTTGGCGCTGCGCTGCGAACCTATCAACGGAGCATGGGTCGCAAAATCAAATGGGATTTTGGTGAAAAAGGCTTCACCATTTCCGACCAGCAACGCCATTCGTGGGAGGCATACCACTCGTTTGACCTGGCCGATGCCGGTCTCGTTTTGCTGGATAAAAATGGAGTTCCTTCCTGGTACATTCCCGCCAGCGCCGTGCCAGATGCCGCCATCCGGGCTCAACTTGCGGAAATATTAAATAAGCATTTCAAGCCAGCGGCGATTCCTCCGCCACTGCCCACTTTAAAAGGATGAATGGTTTACTTCGCTAGCTTCTTCAGCCCATCCGGCTCCATGCGAATCAGTACCCATTCCTTGCGTTCCGTGGCGCCGAGGCCGCGATAAAATTTCAGCGCCGTTTCGTTCCAGTCCAGTGCCGTCCATTCGTACCGGCCGCAACTGCGCTCCACGCCGATGCGCGCCACGGCTTCGATCAACTTGCGCCCCAGTCCCTGTTTCCGAAATGCCGGCCGCACATAGAGGTCCTCCAGCCAGATGCCGGCACGGCCAAGAAAACTCGAGAAAGTGAAAAAGTAAATCGCGTAACCGGCCGCCGTGCCATCGCATTGTGCCAGGAGCGCGCCGGCCACCGGCTGCGGCCCGAAGAAAGATTGGTTGAGCGATTCCACTGTGGCCTCCATTTCATGCTCGAGATGCTCGAACACCGCCAGTTCACGAATTAGTTCCAGCAGCGCGGGAGTTTCCGCGGGCGTGACCGGAGTAATCTTCATATCCATGGCGGGATTATTAACCATGAACACCAATTCACTCAAACTTCGTTTTTAATTTTTAATTTCTCGCCGGTGAGTTAAACTTTTCTGGATTGTGAATCGCAAACCATCATTGCTGGTCATTTTTTTGTCCGTCTTCATTGACCTCGTGGGCTTTGGCATCGTGCTGCCGCTGCTGCCGAATTACGCGGAGGAAAATTTTAAGCCGGATTTCAGCGCCCGGGGCTTAATCATCGGCGGCATCATCGCCTCCTTTTCGCTGATGCAATTTCTTTTTGCGCCGGCGTGGGGACGGTTGTCCGACCGCATTGGCCGCCGGCCCGTCATGCTCGTTAGCAACCTTGGCGCGGCGGGGTCCTACGCACTCTTTGCCGTCGCTTCCGGGATGAGCGGTACCACCGGCCTGCTGTGGATTTTGGCGTCGCGGGTGTTTGCGGGAATTTGCGGCGCGAACCTCTCGGTGGCCTCGGCCTATATCGCGGATATTTCGCCGCCGGAAAAACGCTCGGCGCGCATGGCATTGATCGGCATCGCATTTGGCGTGGGGTTTATTTTCGGCCCGGCAATCGGCGGGTTTGCCATTGAATTTCTTCACAGCAAACAGGCGCCGGGATGGATTGCCTCCGGTTTTTGCGCGGCCAATTTTATGCTCGGCTGGTTTATCCTGGGCGAAAGCCGCAAGCCGGGCACCGGCCCGATCGTTGCGCGACCCAAGTTTGCGCAGTGGGGCCACACACTGGCGCAGCCCCGTATGGGCCTCCTTATCGCCATTTTCTTTATGGCGACGTTTTGCTTCACCTGCTTTGAATCCACCTTTCCGCTGCTCGCCAAAGACCAGTTTACTTCCAACGAAAAAGATTTTACGAACCGGATTCCCTTTTTCTTCACTTACGCCGGCGTGATCGCGGCAGTGGTGCAGGGAGGGATTGGCCGATTGATCAAAAAATTCGGCGAACCAAACCTGATTTTCTTCAGCCTGATTGTTTTTGCTGTCGGCCTGGCGGGGCTGCCTTTTGCTAAAAGTTTAGCGGAGATTTTAATCGTACTCGCGTTATTGGCGATTGGTTCGGGGCTGAATCGTCCACCGGTCTTTGGGATGATTTCGCTCAGTTCGTCAGCGGATGAGCAGGGGGCAAATCTTGGTGTGGCGCAAAGCTTCGGCGCGCTGGCACGCATCCTTGGCCCGATTTTCGCCGGCGGCTTATTTTTTGTTCACCACGCGCTGCCGTATTTGATTTGCGGGGGCATTGCGTTGCTCACGTCGTTTATCGCATGGGGCACGCTCTGCAAAAAGGGCACGCCCACAGACAAAGGAAAAGATTTCGCCGGCGGTTTGGAAGGCGACAAGCTGGCGTAGCCGTAGTTCCAATAAAACTCTGAATGGAGTTATGCGGGTAACCAATTTTGAATGGCATCGTTTAACTGCTTGCCATGGAGTCAATCTACTAAAGGCAGAAGGCGCAACCGCGATTTATGGCCTTTAACTGTGATCAACGCGCCGCGCTGCAGATCGTCCTTGTGTTGCTGCAAAACCTGCAGCACATCTTCGCCTATGCTTTGGGGGCGAACGTCATTTAGGCGAAGTTGAATTACACTGGGCAAGGGAGCGCGGCTTTGAAAAAGTAACTTGGTGAAATCAAGGTCTTGTGTGAGAACTACGCTTTTATTTTGACGTGCCCATTGCATGATTTCTGAGTCAGGTGCGTTGGGCGGCCCTATTTCCCGCCAATGTCGCGCAATGTGCCCATGTTGGTGAAGATATTCTACCCACGAAAGAGGCAGGCAATTGTCAATGACGACGATCACGCGGGCTGAAGCTCGATTTCGCGCTCACGGGTGAGCCAAGCGGCATAAGCCAGGCACGCTTTGATATCTTCCGGCTCAAGATCCGGATAATCCGCCAGAATTTCCTTTTCTGTCGCACCGGCGGCCAGCAGGCCCAGAATAGTGGTTGCAGGAATTCTCATGCCGCGAATGCACGGTAAGCCGGTCATGATTGCCGGGTTCACCGTAATACGCTTCAAAAGTTCATTCATACCTTTACTTTACCATTGAACGGAAAATATCCAAAGGCAATTCAAATCCAGGAAAAGCCGCTGTTTTATAGGGCTTAATTGTATTATGAGCCCGTAGAAGTTACCGCAAAAACAATTCCGCGGCTGAATCAGCGAAGCGCAGGCCCTGCGGCGTAAGTTGAAAATGGGTTTCGTCACGCGTGCCCCAATTGCGCCCGATAAGTTCATCCATTTCTGACTTCCACTGGTCACGGAGGTCAAAATTGGTGGCGCGCTGGAATTCTTCGAACGGCCAACCGGCATTCATGCGCAAACCGAACGCCGCCGTTTCCCCGGCGCGTTTAAGGGGCGGTAATTCCTCCGACGATTCAATCGCGCGCTGGCCGCGCTCCAATTGCTCGCAATAAAGTTGCGTGTTCGCCCAATTCCTTGCGCGTACGCCGCGGACCAAACCAGTTGCGGCCGGGCCCAGGCCGTAGAAAGAGCCGCCGCGCCAGTAATTCACATTGTGGCGGCAGGCCCGATGAGGAATGCCGGTGGCAGAAACGCCCCGCCCGAAGTTCGCGATTTCATATTGCTGGAATCCCTCCGCCGTCGCGCACTTCACAATCTCATCATACATTTCGCATGCGAGCTTTTCGTCCACGGAAAATTCACCTGCCTGGAGTTGGTGAAACAGGGGCGTGTCATCCTCGTAAATCACTTCGTACGTGGACAAATGCTCGCTTTGCATGGCGATGGCTTCGTTCAAAGTATCGCGCCAGATTTCCATGGTTTGGCCGGGAATGGCGAACATCAAATCCACATTGAGATTTTCAAAACCGGCCTTGCGCAAAATATCGAACGATTTAAAAACCTGCTCGCGCGAGTGCACCCGCCCGAGGCGTTCCAGCAAATCCGCGTCGAGCGATTGCACACCCATGGAAGCGCGATTGACTCCGAAATCGTGGAGCAGCTTGGCCTTGTCCATGGAGACCGTGGCGGGATTGCATTCCACGGTGAATTCCTCCGCGCCGAGCAGTCCCAATTTTTCCATCGCGCGCAGGATGGTTTCCCATTGGCGCAGGTTCAGGATGGAGGGCGTTCCGCCGCCAAAGAAGATGGTTTTGGGCTTGAGGTCGCCGGCGACGATTTCCATTTCACGCACCAGCGCGGCCGTGTAGCGGTTCATCAGTTCGCCGGACGACGCCTCGGAATAAAAGGCGCAGTACGCGCATTTCTGCGCGCAAAACGGCACGTGCACGTACAGGCTCTCAATTTTCACGCTGAAGCAGGAAAGTCGTTCCCGAACGCGAGCCCAGGGCCGATTGGATATCGAGCAGCGCCGGATAATTCTTCGGCTTAATAAGGCCGGGCATGAGCTGAAATTGGCTCGTTACCGTGATTTTGCCATCCGTATCGGTGCGGATGACGCGGGCCTCTGAACCGCCCGGAGCGGAAAAGGTTTCATTCTTCGGGCCGATATCCGTCACCTGATAACCTTCGGGCAACTGGATTTCCGCGCGCAGGATATTTTCGCTCGCATCCGCAATGTACAACGGCAGCTCGCGCTGGTCGGACAGCGTGCCGAAGAGCGTCGGCGCATAAGGCAGATTGAAGTAAAAATATTTTCCGTCCGGGATGCCGAAGTGATCCATCTCAACCGTAAACTGTTCGAGGCCGGGGTAGGTGTCGAATTTCGTGGTCAAATCGCTGACCGGCCGCGCGCCCTGGGCGACCCGCGAAACGGCTTCCTGGAAATAATGTTCGCGCTCTTCCGGGGGCAGTTCAGAGAAAAATTCGTTGTTTCCATTATAGTTATCGCCGTAAAACCAGCGCGAAATCTGAATTCGCGCCTTGCCATCGCTCGATAGCGACACGGCATAATCCGTTTCCACCTTGTTGCCGCAGTTTTTTGCAGCCTGGACGGTGATCAGCTTTTGGTCCGCAAGCGCCATGGCCTGCTTGCCATCGGAAGCCGTCGTGCCCAATTGCGCATACTGATCTGTATCGTTGAAATAATAATCTTCGCCATCGGCGGTGATCTTTACGAGCGGCAGTTGAAAATCATTCGGGAGCGGGAATGATTTTGTAACGTCCGTGATAGCGGGAATCGGCGGTACGCCTGAGGCCATGATATATTCCGGCTGGAAACCCGCCGCCTTGAGCATGGCGTAATACAAGATGGCGCAGTCTGCGGAATGGCCGTAACCATCCGCCAGCGTGGTGTCCGCATCGGAAAGCTCACTCAAAGGCAATTCAGTAAACGACGGGCCCGCGACGCGAATATTTTCGGCGATGAAATCGCGAATGGCTTTGGCGGCATCCAATTTAGTTTTGGCGGAGGCTGTGAGTTTTTGCGCCAGTTTGGCCGCGTTATCAGATTTTCCCGCGCGAGCCAGCATCGTATCGTCCAGCGACTTCCAATAATTCGCCGCGTCACCCACGAAAAAGCTGACACCGGATTGAAAACTCCAGCTTGGCGGCAAGTCCGGTTCGCCGGGCATAGCTTTAACATTTTTAGCATCCCACTGAAACGTTTGCATGCCAGGGTCGGAGCGGTGCTGTTCTTTTACAATGCCTTTGGGGCCACTAACCAGGTTTTGAATTTGCAAACCCTCCGGCGCAGTCACGGTAAATGTTTTCTCGACCAAATCATCCGGAAATTGGAACGGCTCGAACCCGGCCAGGAAGGGCACATCCTTCATGATAATTTCGTATTCGACTTCAATGGTGGCGCCAATCTCCATGTTGGGCAGGCTGGCCACGAGGATTTTCCCGGCGGTATAACGCCGGGCGCCGGCATCCCAGCCCTGGTCCATGACATTGATTTCGCCCGGGGAAATTTCGTGGCGCGAGCCGTCCCTGGAAGTGACTACGGCATGGACGATGCGCGCCTCTTCGCAAGCCGGGTTAAAATTAATTTTCACTTCGGCTTCACGATTTTTGCCCTCGTAAGTCAAAATGAGCTTGGAATATTTGACGTGATAGACCGCCGTGTGCGCGTCCGTAACAGCCAGTGATTTTTGGCTATACAGAAGTTTTGCGCTCGATTGGATGACGGAAGCCGCATTCGCACCAGCCAGGGTGGTCGCCTCTTTGACGGATTTTGATTTCAGGGCCAGGATCAAACTTTTGCGACGGTCATAATCCATCCCTTTCAGTGTTTGCCGGAGTTGAAGATATTCATCGGGCGAAAATTCAACCGTCTTCAACCGAAAGTCGCGTGTGGCGGTGAGAGTATCGTTCGCGAACGACACGTTCTCGTTGTACATCACGCAATTATCATCAATCGAAGAAAATTCCGGCACCGCCAGTGGCGCGCCGAAGCCGCCTTCAAGCTTGAGCGAAACGTCTTCGCGCACGCCGCACGTGACTTCTGTATCGAGCGGATATTTCCTGTGGCTGAGCCCAACCACATCCAGGAGGATACGATTGGCAACGCCGAGGTTTTGGGAAATCCAGGGCAGGTTCACGATGGATTTGTGATCGCCGTTGGCGGTCAATCCGCTGGCCGTGAACTTTAGTTCCGCGCTCAGCGGCACAGAGGTATCGAGGACGTTTTCCGGTGTGACCGTCACGGAGAGCAATTTCAAACCGGGGACCGCACCTTTGAGGCGCCCTTCAAAAAAGTCCTTAAGCTCATCCGGCTTTAAATGCGAAAAGGCATTGCGATAGGCGTCGTCATTGACGCCTCCAAACGAAAAATCCGACGTGGCCGTCAAAACACCGTCGGCGTTCAGGGTCCCGGTTGTTTTCACATACAGCATGTGTTTATCCGGAGGTTCCACCGGGCTGATTTTGATGGTCTCACCTTCCGGTTTGCAAACGAGATAGCTGCGGTTGCGATCGGGCGCCGGCAGCAAGTCGCGGGTATTTTCGTCCGTGGGATCCATCAGGATGTATTCGCCGGGTTTCAATTCCACGGCCACAATCGCGTGATTAAAGTCCACCTGCGGCACCTCCGGGTCGCGTTTGGCGCCGATGTTAATCAATACGGGATATGCTTTGAATCCTGCCATCCGGAGCATTTCTACGAGCAATCCGGCTTTGTCGCGGCAAACGCCGTATTTCTTGTCGAATGTGAGGCAAACGTCGTGTGGCTCAAACCCCGGCCGGTCTTTCTCGGGCGTCAATCCCATGTAATGGATTTTGTTCGAAACGAAATAAAACAGGACTTTGATTTTGTCCATGTCAGTAGGCGCATTGGCAAGAAGAAGGCGATTGGTTTCCTGCATTGCTGGTGTAATCGCATCCAAGTGCGGCTTGCTCAGGTTCCAATACCACTTTGAAATGTCCTGCCATTGCGGCACGGTGCTGACCATGACGCGCTGCAGGACTTCGTCATACGGCGGCATGTTCGGTTCATCAAACATGCGCGGGACATTGTTTACATCCCAATGATATTCGACCTCATCGCCGTTCGTTTGCGTGGTGCTCGAGATAGTTCCGGGCACCGGATCACGCAAGCCGATGCTGACGAGCGGGAGGCTGGCAGGCGCGTGCACTTCATAAGAGATATGCCGAATATAACTCGGGCCTTCGAACATACTTTCCTCGTCGTATTCCGAGGGCATGATGGACCGGTGAATCAATTGCCGCGAAATCATGTGAATCGTGTCACCGATGTCCAGTTGCGGGATATTGATCGTCATGATGAGGCTGTTCGGGTCGTAGATATTCTCGGCCATTTGGCTGTTATCAATCGCCACCTTGGAATTGGCCGGGACATCCACCGGCACGATCGTTCCGTCCGCCTTTAAGATTTCGAGTTTGGGCACATCCACCGTCCAATAAGGCAGCATGAAAAACAGCGTTTGTTCGCGGCTATCACGCCGGCCTTTTTCCGTGAGCACTTTGGTGAACGTATCGTCCTGGCATTCACCGGTGCCATCAGCGTGATAATCCCGCACGCTTTTTTGCTCAACGATGACCGAGTCACTATTGGAATATTGGGCGGGGGTGATTTCCGCCGCGGCTTTCATCACCTTTTGTACGTCCACCGGGCTCCATTCGGCCGCGGTAAAATTGGTGTTTTGGGCGAATGCGGGCAATGCTGCCAGTGTCAGTGCAAATAAAATGGATCGTAAAATCATGGACAAAGTTTCCTTATTGGGGGTCAAAAACCAAAATTCATTCTACTGCAATAGGAGACTCCCGCCAGTGAATTTTGTTCAAAAAACACCGCCGGGCAGGAGCCTTAAAACAGGACGTTTTTTGTAAATTTATGAGACAGAAAAAAACGCGATGCCATCTCCCCGATGGGCCATGCGGTCAAAAACGACTTTAAAAAACAAACTGTTTGCTTGGAAAATAAACCTTTTACCGCGCCAACTTCCCTAAAAGGCAGGCGGCGATGGCGCACGGCACGCTCATGTAGCGCCATGTTTGTCTGGCGCTTGAGGGGCAATTGCTTTTCGCGGCGTTATGGCAAGTAACCGCAATAATAAAATAACTAATAAACTAAAAATGAAACAGATGAAACAGTCCCGCAAAGCGGGTTTCACCCTGGTGGAAATCATGATTGTCGTGGCCATCATTGGCTTGCTGGCCGCCATCGCTATTCCCAACTTCGTGAAAGCCCGTGCTACCTCACAACAGAATGCCTGTATCAACAACATGCGCCAGATCACTGCCGCTGTGAATGAATGGGCCCTGGAAACAGGCCAACAAACCGGCGCCACGGTCAATTATCCTAATGACCTGACCCCGTACATTCAGTTGAACTCCAGCAGCAGCATTCCTCCCTGCCCCTCGGGCGGCAGCTACACTGTGGCCACCGTGGGAACTATCCCCCAGGTTAAATGCTCATTAAGCGGTTTGAGCAGCCAGCCGCACAAGTCGCCGTAAGCTAAAATCTCCATTCGCTCACTACCGCAGTGGCCGGAGCCATCCGGCTGCTGCGGTTTCTTTTTTTCCCGGTTGGCTTTGCACCAGTAGCCGGACGAATTCGCGCCTTTTTTCGATAAGATTGCCTCATCGTTGGCAGCATTCCTGCTAAATACTTCCCGGTAGTTAGTGATAAATCCTTTTAAATAATGAATTTACAGGCCATTAGCCTTGAGATTTCGCGCGAGTATGTACCCGCGGCGATGTGGGTTTCTCTCTTGAGCATGTGGATGCTGGTCGGCCTTTTCATTTATCTTAACCGTTATACCAAGCGCGAATACTTCACTATTTGGACGGCGGCATGGCTGTTCTATGCGTTGTGGCTGACGCTGAATTTGGAAACCCAAGTGCCGCCGGGCACCGGCGTGCCGCATGTACAAGCCGTCCAGGCCCAAACCGAAGGATTTCTTTTTATCATCAAACAGGGATGCGTGGCGCTTTCCGCAGTGTTCCTCTTATGGGGCAGCCTCCGTTTCCTGGGGATTCCTGTGCGGCAGACATTGTTTGGGCTGTTCATTCTCTTTTTGCTGGTATGGACGTTTATCAGTCCCCAGGCCCTGCAACATAACCAACTGGCCATCGAATCGCCGGTATTCATGCTGATCGGCTTGAGCAGCGTATTCGGCGGCGTTTGCTTTTATCGCCTGCGGCGGAAGATGCCGTTTGTGGGCGCGGGCATGTTGTCGTTCGGATTTATGCTCTGGGGACTTTACCTCGGCAGCTATCCCTGGGCGGAGATGTCCCCGGACCTGATTGGCCCGTCGTTTTTTATCGCTGCTGTGCTGCAACTTTTCATTGCGGTCAGCATGATCGTCCTCGTGCTGGAAGAAGTGCGTTTCAATTCTGAAAAAATTCTCGCGGATATCGCCACGGTCCGTTCCGAAAAAGAAGCCTTACAGGTCAAAGTCCTTTCCACTGAGGAACAGTGCCGGAATCTTTATGACCAGGTGCGTCTCGCCGACGGCCTGCAACAAGCCTACGAAGAATTGCGCCGTACCCAGCAAGTGGTCGTGCAACAGGAACGCCTCCGCGCCCTGGGACAAATGGCCAGCGGCATCGCCCATGACATCAATAACGCGCTTTCGCCCATTACCGCCTATTCAGAATTACTGCTGGGCAAGCGGCAGATCCCGCCGGAAACCGCGAAAGAATATCTCAAATCGATTAACAGTTCTGCGGTGGATATCGCGCGTATTGTCGCGCGCATGAGAGAATTCTATCGTCGCCGTGACTCGTCCGAGACGCTGACGAAGGTAGTCACTAATAAGATTATTGAGGAGGTTATTGGCCTGACGCGTCCCCGCTGGCGCGATGTTTGCCAGCGCGAAGGCGTTTCCATCCAAATCAAGTCGGAGTTCGAACCGGACATGCCACCGCTGTTAAGCGATCCCACCGAGCTTCGCGAAGCGCTCATCAATTTGATTTTTAATTCCCTCGATGCCATGCCCTACGGCGGCACGATCCATCTGATCACGCGCTCAGTCCTCCGGCCGCCTTCCAAGGGCGTCGCGGAAGGCGAGCGCGCCCTGCAAATTGAAGTGCGCGACGATGGGTTGGGCATGGATGAAAAGACGCGCCGTCGCTGCCTGGAGCCATTTTATTCCACCAAAATCCAGCGTGGCGGCAGCGGCCTTGGCCTGGCGATGGTCTACGGCATGATGCAGCGCCATGAAGGGACTATTGACGTCGAGAGCGCTCCCGGCAAAGGCACGAGCATCCGCCTGACCTTTCCTTTTCGCAGGGCAACAGCGCCGGAGGCTTCTGACGATACCTCCCAGACCAACCAGGAACGGCCGTTGAATATCCTGTGCATTGATGACGAGCCGCACGTGCTGCAGCTTTTGAGCGATTGCCTGACGCCCTTTGGCCACAGGGTCACCACGGCGCCGACAGGCGAACGCGGATTGGAATTGTTCCGCGCGGCGAAATCGAAAAATCATCCTTACGAAGCCATCATTACCGACCTTGGCATGCCCGGGTTCGATGGGCGGCAGGTGGCGAAAGCCATCAAGGCTGAATCTTCCGGCACGCCTGTGATCATGCTGACCGGCTGGGGGGCATCAATGAAACAAGACAACGAGAAAGCCGCTGAAGTGGATGTCTTGATTGAAAAACCGCCCAATATCCAGCATCTCCACCAAACGCTCTTGCAAGTGACATCAGCTCCCGCAGCGGCGGAAGTGACAGATAGTCCGTAGGGATTTTCGAAACCCTTGAGTTGGGCAAGTGACGTTATGGCAACTCCGTCTTGCCCATCAGGAAGCGATCACATTCACGCGCCGCGCCCCGGCCTTCATTGAAGGCCCAGACGACGAGGCTTTGGCCGCGACGGCAATCGCCGCACGCAAAAACCTTGGGATTGTTCGTCGTATATTTTTCGAAATCGGCTTTGATGTTCGTGCGCGCGTCGCGTTCGACATTGAGCGCTTCAAGCAGCGGTTGTTCGGGCCCAAGGAATCCCATCGCCAGCAACACTAGTTGTGCGGGCAAAACGCGTTCCGTGCCGGGAACATGCACCGAGATGAATTGACCCTTGTCGTTCCGTTCCCATTTTACCTGGACGGTGTGGACGGCTTTGACATGGCCGTGGCTATCGGATTCAAATTTCGTCGCCGTGGTCACATAGACGCGCGGGTCCTGGCCGAATTTTGCGGCGGCCTCTTCCTGGCCATAGTCCAGGCGATACACCTTCGGCCATTCCGGCCACGGATTGTCCTTCGCGCGTTCCGCCGGCGGCTGGGGCAGAATTTCCACCTGCACCAGCGATTTGCAGCCATGCCGCATGGAGGTGGCTACGCAGTCCGTGCCGGTATCGCCGCCGCCGATGACCACGACATCCTTGCCCGTGGCATCAATGAAATGGCCGTTCTTGTGTCCGTCCAAAATGCTTTTCGTATTTGCGGTGAGAAACTCCATCGCAAAATGAATGCCTTTGAACTCGCGGCCCGGGGCGCTTAAATCACGCGGCTTGGTCGCACCCGTGGCCAGGACGATGGCATCAAATTCCTTCAGCAATGTGTCCGCCGGATAATTTTTCCCGACTTCGGTATTGCAGACGATTTGCACGCCTTCCTCTTCCAATTGCTTGATGCGGCGCATCACGACTTCGTTTTTGTCGAGCTTGGGATTAGGAATGCCGTACATGAGCAGGCCGCCCGGGCGGTCGGCACGCTCGAAAATTGTGACCAAATGGCCGGCCTTGTTCAACTGCGCCGCAGCACACAAGCCCGCGGGGCCGGAGCCGACGACCGCGACCTTTTTGCCCGTGCGCTTCTTCGGCGGTTCAGGCTTAATCCAGCCGTTCTCCCAGCCGTGGTCGGCAATCGAACATTCAATGTTCTTGATGGTCACGGGCGGGGCGTTGATGCCCAGCACGCATGAGCCTTCGCAGGGTGCGGGGCAAACGCGCCCGGTAAATTCGGGGAAATTGTTCGTCTTATGCAGGCGCTCCAGCGCTTCCTTCCAAAGGCCGCGATAGACGAGGTCGTTCCATTCCGGAATGAGATTGTGAATGGGGCAGCCGCTGGCCATGCCGCTGACCAGCTGGCCCATGTGGCAGAACGGAATGCCGCAATCCATGCACCGCGCGCCCTGTTTTTTCAGGTCGGCCTCGGGCATGTGGATGTGAAATTCCTTCCAGTCGGCGACGCGCTCGAGCGGCGGACGGTCTTTCGGCAGTTCGCGGTTTATCTCTAAGAATCCAGTCGGTTTACCCATTGTGTTGGCTTAGTGGTATTTCTTCAGATCGGGACATGGTGGTTCAATGGCCGCCCTTCACATTTTCTTCGAAGGCAGCCATGATGGCTTCGTCGCCACTCAAACCTTGCGATTCCACTTTCTTGAGGGAAAGCAGCACGCGCTTGTAATCCTGCGGCATCACTTTAACAAATTTAGGCAAATAGGTCTTCCATTCGCTGAGAATGGTCGCAGCCCGCTTGCTCTTGGCGTAGGTCTGGTAACGCTGGACAAGCTTCCACAGTTCTTCCGCTTCATCAGCGTCGTCCACTTTTTCCAGGGCCACCAATTCCATGTTACAGCGGGTCGGGAAATCGCCCTGTTCATCCAGCACATAAGCAATGCCGCCGCTCATGCCGGCCGCGAAATTCCGCCCGGTCTTGCCCAGGATCACGACGCGTCCACCGGTCATGTATTCGCAACCGTGGTCGCCAATGGCTTCCACGACCGCACTCACGCCGGAGTTACGGACGGCGAAGCGTTCGCCCGCCATGCCGCACACAAAGATTTCGCCGGCAGTCGCGCCGTACAAGGCGACGTTGCCGATGATAATGTTGTCCCGCGATTCAAAGGTGGAACCTTTCGGCGGATAGATAATCAGCTTCCCGCCGCTCAGGCCTTTGCCGAAATAGTCGTTGGCATCGCCTTCCAGCTCGAGCGTCATGCCGCGAGGCACAAACGCGCCAAAGCTCTGGCCGGCGCTGCCGTTGAATTTGATATGGACCGTGTCCTCGGGCAGCCCGTTCGGGCCGTGCTTCTTCGTGATTTCGCTGCCGGTAATGGTGCCCACCACACGATTGACGTTATGGATGGTCATTTCCGCGCGCACTTTTTCACCGCGCTCGATGGCCGGTTTGCAGGCTTCGAGCAGCTTCGTCACGTCCAAAGATTTTTCCAGGCCATGGTCCTGGTCCTGCTGGCGATAACGGCCAACATCATCCGGGACGTTCGGCTGGTACAACATCGGCGTCAGGTCGAGGCCGCGCGCTTTCCAATGGTCAATCGCCTTCCACGGAACCAGTTTGTCCGTGCGGCCGATCATTTCGTTGATCGTGCGGAAGCCAAGTTTGGCCATGATTTCGCGAAGCTCCTGCGCCACGAAGCGCATGAAGTTCACGACGTGGTCAGCGTTGCCCGCAAAACGCGCGCGCAAGCGCGGGTCCTGCGTCGCCACACCCACGGGGCAGGTGTTCAAATGGCATACGCGCATCATGATGCAGCCCATCACGACCAGCGGGGCAGTCGCGAAACCAAATTCCTCCGCGCCGAGCAACGCCGCCACGGCGACGTCGCGGCCGGTCTTCAACTGGCCGTCCGCTTCCACGTAAATACGGCTCCGCAAATTATTCAGCACGAGCGTCTGGTGCGTTTCGGCCAGGCCCAATTCCCATGGGCCCCCCGCATGTTTGATGGACGAGAGCGGCGAGGCGCCCGTGCCACCGTCGTGGCCGGAAATTAGGACGACGTCCGCGTGCGCTTTGGCCACACCCGCGGCGATGGTGCCTACGCCCACTTCGGCGACCAGCTTCACGCTTACGCGTGCCTCGCGATTTGAGTTTTTCAAATCGTGAATCAGTTCCGCCAGGTCTTCGATGGAATAAATGTCATGGTGCGGCGGCGGCGAAATGAGGCCGACGCCTGCCGTTGTACCGCGCACTTTGGCAATCGGCGGATAAACTTTCTTGCCCGGCAATTCCCCGCCTTCGCCCGGCTTCGCGCCCTGCGCCATTTTAATCTGCAGCTCGCGCGCATTGACGAGGTAATGGCTCGTCACGCCGAAACGTCCGCTGGCGACCTGTTTGATCGCCGAATTTTTCGAATCGCCTTTGTCGTTCGTCCAAACGTAGCGGTCCGGATCCTCGCCGCCTTCGCCGGTATTGGACTTGCCGCCCAGCCGGTTCATCGCCACAGCGAGTGTCTCGTGCGCTTCCTTGGAAATGGAGCCGTAGCTCATCGCGCCCGTCTTGAAACGCTTCACGATTTCTTCCACTGATTCGACTTCGTCAATCGCCAGCGGCTTCTCGGCGTTTTTAAATTCAAACAGCCCGCGCAGGGTGCACAAGTTTTTTGCCTGGTTGTTCACCAGTTCAGCGTACTCCTGGAATATTTTGTAGCTGCCGGTGCGGCAGGCGTTCTGCAATTTGTGAATGCTCTGCGGGTTGAACAAATGGAATTCCCCGCCGTCGCGCCACTGATATTGGCCGCCCGCATCGAGCGCGCCGTTTAGCTGCCGGTCAGGGAACGCGTGCAGATGCCGCGCGAGCGCTTCCCGGGCAATCACTTCCAGCCCCGCGCCCTGGATGCGCGATGAGGTCCACGTGAAATATTTATTCACGACATCGCTGTTCAAGCCCACGGCTTCAAAAATCTGCGCGCCCCGATAGCTTTGGATGGTCGAAATGCCCATCTTGGCCATCGTTTTGACGACGCCTTTTACCACGGCTTTGACGTATTTTTTCACCGCCGTTTTATGGTTGGTCTTCATGAGCAATCCCTGCTCAATCAAATCGTCCAGCGAGGTGAAAGCGAGATACGGATTGATCGCGCTGCAGCCGTAACCGATGAGCAATGCAAAATGATGCACCTCGCGCGGTTCGCCGGATTCAAGCACCAGTCCCACTTTGCCGCGCGTGCCGGCTCGGATGAGATGGTGATGCAAACCCGATGACGCCAGCAATGCCGGTATCGGCGCCAGTTCCGGGGAAATGCCCCGGTCTGACAGAATCAAAATGTTCGCGCCTTGCGCAATGGCCTTGTCCGCTTCGGCAAACAATGTTTCCAGCGCGCTTTCCAGGCCTTTGGTGCCTTCTGCCGCTTTAAACAGCATCGGCAGGGTCACCGATTTAAACGGCTTTCCATTTAAGGCGCGCAGCTTTTCCAATTCCTCGTTCGTGAGGATGGGATGCTTCAACTTAATCAGCGCGCAGCTTTCGGGCGTCGGATTCAGCAAACCCCCGCGTGCTCCGACCATGGTTTCAGTCGAGGTAATGATTTCCTCGCGGATCGGATCGATCGGCGGGTTCGTCACCTGCGCGAACAATTGCTTGAAATAATTATAGAGCAACTGCGGCTTGTTCGAGAGCACCGCCAGCGGCGTGTCCGTGCCCATGGAGCCGAGCGGTTGCACGCCATCGTTGCCCATGGGGCCGATGATGAAGCGCAAATCTTCAAAGGTGTAACCAAACGCCTGCTGCCGTTGCAAAATTTTCCGGTGGTCCGGCACGGTGGCGTGGACCGGTTCCGGCAAATTCTCGAGCAGGATATGATGCTCATCGAGCCATTTCTTGTAAGGATGCGCGCTCGCGTAGCGTTTTTTCAGCTCTTCGTCCGCAATGATGCGGCCCTGGCCGATGTCTACCAAAAACATCCTGCCGGGCTGCAAACGTCCTTTTTCCAGGATGCGGTCCGGCGGCACGGGCAGCACACCCGCTTCCGACGCCATGATGACCATGTCGTCCTTGGTAACATAATAGCGCGAGGGCCGGAGGCCGTTGCGGTCCAGGCAGGCGCCGATAATTTGTCCGTCCGTGAACGCCATGGAGGCGGGGCCGTCCCACGGCTCCATCAGGCACGAATGAAATTCATAGAACGCCCGCCGTTCGGGATCCATGCTCTCATGGTTTTCCCACGGCTCGGGAATCATCATCATCATGACGTGCGGCAATTCGCGCCCGGTCATGGCGAGCATTTCCACGCAGTTATCAAACTGCGCCGAGTCGCTGCCGTCTGTGTTAATGACGGGGATGATTTTATTGATATCGTCGCCAAACAGCGGCGATTTGAAATTCGCCTGGGCCGCGCGCATCCAGTTCACGTTGCCGCGCAGCGTGTTGATTTCGCCATTGTGGGCGATGTAACGGTTCGGATGCGCCCGGTCCCAGCTTGGGAACGTGTTCGTGGAAAAGCGCGAATGCACCAGGGCCAGCGCCGACGTCAGCATCGGGTCCTTCAGGTCGGGGTAATATTCCTCCACCTGGGCCGACATTAACATGCCTTTGTAAATGCACGTGTGCGCCGAGAGGCTGGACACGTAAAACATTTTTCCGCCGGCAATTTTGCCGCTGTAACGGATCTTCTGCTCCGCGATTTTGCGGATGACAAAAAGTTTCCGCTCAAACGCCTGCTCATCTTTGATGCCGGCATTTCTGCCGACAAAAACCTGCGCCATGAACGGCTCCGCCGCCACGGCTGTTTTACCGAGCGTGGAATTATCCGTGGGCACATCGCGCCAGCCGATTACCGTCTGGCCTTCGTCTGAAATAATTTTTGCAAATTCGCTTTTGACGTTCTCGCGCTCGGTTTTGTCCTGCGGCAAAAAGACCATGCCCAGGCCGTACTGGCCCTGCGCCGGGAGTTTGAAACCCAGCTTGGCCGTTTGCGCCATTAGAAATTCATGCGGCACCTGGATGAGGATGCCCGCGCCGTCGCCCGTATTGGTCTCGCAACCGCACGCACCGCGATGGTCCAGGTGGACCAAAATCTTCAGGCCGTCGGTCACAATCTGGTGCGATTTTTTGCCCTTCATGTGCACGACAAAACCCAACCCGCATGCGTCATGCTCGAATTGCGGGTCATAAAGTCCCTGTGCCGGCGGTGCGGAAATTGTTCCCTGCACGCGCCGCTCTTCTGCGATTTGCTGCATTTTGTTACTAGTCATTAAACACGAAACGCCGTGTTCCACTAATTTTGTACTCAAAATGAGCACTTATGCAATAAAACATTTTGGAAAACCGGGGGATTTTGATGATTATTTCTTCTCGTGTTGCATCACTTTTCGTTGCCCGTTTCTAATCTTGCGCGCGCCGGTATTTTCTACGACGCCGCGCTTGCTCCGCTCGGTTATGTCCGCGTTTGGTCAGACCATTCGGCCATTGGTTATGGTCATGCTCATGGTGAAGACCAATTTACCATCAAACTCCGGCCGGTTGTGGCGGTGCCCGGCGATGGTTTTCATGTGGCTTTTACCGCGCCTTCACGCGAAACCGTGGACGCATTTTACCAGGCGGCACTGAAGCATGGTGGAAAAGATAATGGCGCGCCGGGAATACATTCCGAATATGGCGCCCATTATTATGCCGCGTTTGTTTTTGACCCGGAGGGTTACCGCATTGAGGCGGTCATCAATAAAGCGTAACTAGAAACGATCGGGAGCCCGCTGGGTGGAAACGCCGATCTTCTTGCCCAGCCAATCTGTAAAATCGTTGGCCCGCAATTTGTCCGGCCAATCAACGAGTTTTTGCCTGTCCAATTGATGGCGTATATTCAGCGTTGGCGCGTAACTGTAGGAAGTGCCGCCTTTGCTGTTGTGGTGTTCGACGACATCCACCCAAATATTTTCAACCTCCGTGAACTGCACGGTCACGCGCTCTTTGCGGCCGCAGGTCAGCGGCAGATCTATCGTTCTTGAACCTTCATTGATCACCAGGTCGTCGATGCCTGAATTGATTTTTTGCTGTTGCCAAAACCAGACGCCGCCGCCCGCCAGATAAACCACAGCGGTGGTTAGCAACACTGCTGCAATGGATGGCTGGGACCTGGTGGTGATCAATAAGACAAGCATGGAAAGAAGCCCCAGCAAACCGGTCGTCGCCAATCCCCATGTAATAGCCCCAACCGTGGGCAGGCGAACCCGCGTGGTCATGCCATCGACAATAATTCTTACACCCCCGGCGACCGGCTTGAAAAGTCTTTCCCTCAACCAAATCCATGTGCCGCCCCAAAGACCGATCAATATCATGTTGAACGGTGTTAAAAAAAGAAACATCAGGATATCCGAGCCCGTGATGCCGGGGTATAAGAGCGATTCGACTGGATTTTTCGGGTTGTAAAATACCCGCACAGGATAGTTTACGGGATGTGCCGCTACGATTCCTTCCGGATCTTCCGCCTGTTGCCCCATGCCAAACCTCAGTTTATTTCCATATAAAGCCTGTCCATTGACGCTGTATTCATAATCGACCACAGCCACATAGTATATGCGCCCTTTAGAACCTGTCCGTTGTTCGACCGCGCTGTGCGTCACTGTGCCCGTAACGGACGGAAAGCTGCCTGATTCAAATTGTTTGTAAGCCTTGTACCCCAGCACACCATCGAAGAAAAAAACCCCTGCGGTCCAAAACAAAGTAAAGAATATGAGAAATCCGCCGGCCATGTTTTCACAAGCTTATTCCCTCCCTTGAAACCGGTCTATTATAAATCCGCACTGTCTTTGTAATTGCACCGGTCGACAACCACTCACGACTTGATATCCCGTACCTGGAACGACATGGCCCCGATGATAAAGGCCGTTGCGCTCGTGGCCAGCAGGATGGTGACCGATTGCAGGATGGCCGGCCAGGGCGTCGGCTGTTGGAAGACCCAATACCATGATTGCAGGTGATGGGTAATAAACCAGTCCTGGTAAGAGTCAAAAAATGGGATGTGCTCCATCACCACATTGATGAACATATAAGACAGCGCGAGTATCGTCGCCGCCGCCGGTTTCATGTTGAAACAGGAAAACATGAAAGCCACCGACATCATCGTGACCATATCCACGACCATAAAAATGTGCGAGAAGGCGAATAGCGCCAGCCCCTGGCCTGCGGGAAAAAGGCCGAACGTCGTGTCAGAGTCGTTTTGTAAAAATACAAACATGCCGTTCCAGGGAAAACAAAGACGGGCGAAACCCAGGGCGATGATTCCCAGCGACACCGTCAATACAGCGGTAAAAATGACGCCGGCAATCCATTTCACGATCAGCAGCCGCAAACGCGAAACCGGCCGCGAAAGAATCATGCGCAGTGTGCCGTCTTCTACTTCCTTGGCCACGAGGTCCCCGCCTACCAGTGTGACATACAATGGCATGAGCAATCCCAATTGCGGCAATAACATGATTAAGGCAACCGTGAGGGCCGAAATATATTCCGAGGCCAGGTAGCCGTTGCCCGAGAGCAGACGCTCAAAGTTTTCCTGCCAGCGCGTGTGCTTGAAAATCAGGAGCATCGCCGTTTGCGCGACGATGAACGCCCCGAAGCCGATGTACGTGCGCTTCTTGCCGAAGAGCTTCCAGAGTTCGTTCTTGAGCTGGGCGATGAACATATCAGCTGCGCGGCGCCGATTCCTTGATCAGCGCGAGATAGAAATCCTCCAGCGTTTGGTCGTGTTGCCAGATGCCGTGCACGGGAATGTTCGCGTTCACCAGCGCCTCGACCGCTTCCGCCGTGGTGCGGCCTGCGCCCAACGTGATAAATTTTTCGTCCGTCGAACCCGTGATAACGCCCCTTTCGGCAAGCAACGCCGCCGCCCTGGCGAAATCCGGCGTCCTGAGCGTCACCCGGCCCGCCGCTGTCTTCGCCTCAGCGATGCGTCCGTCAAAAACTTTGCGTCCCTGGTTCAACACCGCGATACGCGAGCAAAGCTGCTCCACCTCGCTCAACAAATGCGACGAGAGCAAAATGGTCAGTCCCATTTCGCGATGCAGGCGCTGGATGGTGCGGCGCATTTCCGCGATGCCTTCCGGGTCCAGGCCGCTGCCCGGCTCGTCGAAGATCAGCAATTCCGGCCGGGGCAGGAGGGCTTGCGCGATGGCCAGCCGCGCGCGCATTCCGTGCGAATACGTCCGCACTTTGGAATTTTCCCGGCCCGTCAGGCCCACCCAATCCACGACCTCGCTAACCCGCTGCGGCGAGGCCGGCCCGGAATATTGGCAGAGGATTTCCAGGTTGCGCCGGCCGGAAAGATAATCGTAAAACGCCGGCGCTTCAAAAATCGCCCCGACCTTTTGTAATGCTTTGGCGCGATGCGTCGTGACATCGTGCCCGCAGATCTTCACGACGCCGCTGCTGGGCCAGACTTGGCCGAGCATCATGCCGATGGCTGTGCTCTTGCCCGCGCCGTTGTGGCCGAGCAACCCGAAGATTTCTCCCTGCGGCACGTCGAGCGTGAGCCCATGCAACGCCACGCGTCCGGCGAATGTTTTTTTGACGTCGAGGAGTGATATCATTGCGGCAAACTCCCTTCGATCGTGAGCAGGTCTTTAATATGGCCGTCGGCATAGAGATAATTCACGGCTTTGTTGGCCCCGCGCAATGCGTGGAAATTTTCTTTATCGAAGAATACCGGGATGGCATGCGGGTTGAAATCCATTCCCATAACCACCAGATGGTTTGCGTTCTGGCCGTTCAACAGGCTGTTCCAGCCATAGCTCGAGCCAGTGAGTTGGAAAATTCCCATGAAATCCGAAGGGCAGCGCAGGACGTTCGTGTTTCCCAATTCATTTTTCAGCGCAATATTCACGCTCGGAAGATCGTTCGTAGATGCGGCGTTCGTATCCATCGGCGCGTCGCGCATGACAGGTAGCGTGTTTTTGTTTTCGTCCACGTACATTTGCAGCGCGAGGCCGATTTGATGCAGATTACTGACGCATGCCGTCGAACGTCCGGACTCCTGCGCGCGATTCAGGACCGGCAACGCCAGCGCCGCCAGAATCGCGATGATAGCAATGACCACGAGCAATTCAATGAGGCTGAACGCCACGCCACGCGCAGTCGATCGGTCATGAGCAACGGGATTCATTGCGGCTGCTGGCGCATGATGACCTTTCCCGACTCCATCTGGTGTTGCAACTCCTCCAGCACCGGCGCCAGTTCCGCCTTCGTCTCCGCCGAACTCTGGCTATAAAAAGTGTTCAGCCCGATGCTGCGGATCTTGGCTTCCAGTTCCGGACTAATGGGCGCTGAATTGGTGCCATTGATGCTGTTAGGCGGCGCGTTTGTGCCGCCCATGGTGCGACGCCGACCACTGGTATTACCGCCGCCGTTCTCCAGGTTCCTCATCGTATTATCAATCAACCGCCGCCGCTTGTCGTCGGGCAGTTGCTGGAAGGCGTTGATCATCTGCTTGAATCCCGTCGGCAGGGTGGCTTCGAGGAACTGGCTCTTTTCCGCCTCAGTCATTTGGTCGAACCAGCCGTCAATGAGGTGCTGCATGCGGAGCTTCTGGCGTTCGTCGTAGGACAGGGCATTGAGTTTGTCCTCCAGCTCTTTGAGCGCCTGTGCCCGGGCATCGCCGTTAAGCTGGCCGAAATTGACGGAGTCCACGTATGCCCGGACCTTGTCCGCCGTCATGGTAATGCTTTCAAAATACCAATGCCCCGCCATGGCCAGCACCCAGATGCCGACAATCGCCGCCACCGCGCCGAGCAGAAATCGCAGTTGCTGTGACATGGTTCCAATCTAACCCGTTGGCCGGTTAAGTAAAAACCAAACCCGCCGTTTCATAGACAGCGCCAATGGGAGAATGTTCCGGGAAAAACGGGTTTGATGGCAAATATACCTGGTGTGAAGCTGATCATCGGGTTCATGCATCTCTATATATAATGATGTACGTCAAATCGTAAACTGGACAAAGATCTTCATGCCCGCGCGGCGTTAAACCAAATCCGGTTTTCCTCTTTTCCCTTTATTTTCTCAGCCTAAAAGAAGATTTAAATTATTAGTTGACATGCAACTAAAAGGTTGCATATTATACCCGCGATGGACGCAGTGTTCAAAGCGCTGGCCGATGCCAGCCGCCGCAAGTTGCTCGATGTCCTCCACCGGGACAACGGGCAGACGCTTGGTGACCTGGCGCGTCATCTCGACATGACCCGCCAGGCGGTGACCAAGCACCTGGTGCTGTTGGAAGAGGCCAACCTCATCACTACCTTATGGCGCGGGCGCGAGAAACTGCATTACCTGAACCCGGTGCCGTTGCATGAGATTTACGAACGCTGGATCAGTAAATACGAGCGCGACCGCCTCCAGGCCCTGAGCGATCTGAAAAAAAGTCTCGAACAAAACGAGAAAGATTAAATTATGGAAAAGCCAAAATTTGTTTACGCCACTTACATTCGCACGACTCCCAAAAAGCTCTGGCAAGCGCTGACGGATCCGGCATTCACGCGCCAATGGTGGTTTGGGACGTATTTTAAGACTGACTGGAAGCCAGGCTCGCCCTGGGAACTTATTTATCCGGATGGCACCATAACCGATACGGGGGAAATTCTCGAAGCAACCCCGCCCAGGCGCCTCGTGTTGAAATGGCGAAATGAATTCAGGCCGGAACTCAAAGCAGAAGGATATTCGCGTTGTACCATTGAGATTGAGAAGACACGGGGGTCAGCCAAATTAACGGTCATTCACGCCATGGAGGGCAAAGGGACCAAATTTATTGCTGCGGTATCCGACGGCTGGCCGAAGATCCTGTCAAATATCAAATCACTATTGGAAACGGGAGAGCCACTGGCCAAACAAAAACTCTGAAGCAACCACAACCTTCCGCTCTTGGCCGGAAAAACTTTAACATCCAAAACAAAAAACAATAATCAAAACAACACCATGCAAAACACAGAATTCGTTTATGCCACCTTCATCCGCACCACTCCGGAAAAACTCTGGGCAGCCCTGACCAGCGGCGACTCCAGCGTGAAATACTGGATGGGCTTTCGCATTGAGCTGGAACAGAAAGTCGGCGGGACCATCCACATCTATCCGCCCAAAGGATCAACGCACACATGCGGCGATCACGAGGGCAAAGTGCTGGAATGCGAACCCAACCGCAAACTCGTCTATACCTGGAACCAGAACGACCAGCCGGACGTGGCCGCCAAACGCAGCGGGCCTTCACGGGTCACGTACGAAATTACCCCCATGGGCGAACAAGTCAGGTTTCGCCTGATTCACGAGAACCTGCTGCCCGATGACATGGAGAAAAATCCGAACACGCACCGGGGCATCAACAACGGTTGGCCGGCCGTCATCAGCAGTCTCAAGAGCCTGCTCGAGACGGGTGAGGCGATTGCCTTCCCTTCGAACGGTGGAAAATAGTCCGGCAAACAAATACGCCAGGCCGCGCTTTTGGGGCAGAATGGACGCCCGTGCATTCTGTCCCAATCTTCTAAAAATGAATCGTGTAGGACGCTTCGATGGTATGGTTGTTTATTGTTGAAATGTTAAAGTTCCCATTTTCCATGTATTCGTAACCCAGGCCCAGTTCACCGGGACCAAGCCTGAATTGAACGCCTAACTTTGCGTCCACTGCGATACCTCCGCCGTCCCCAGCCACCGTAGTAAGCGGACTATTATCGGAAACGGACACGTCCATATAGGACATGCCCAGGCCGACGCCTCCGTAAACGCTCCATCGATCGTTAACCTTGTAAGTCAAAACACCATTAATCAACACTGGCACTTGCACGATATTGCCACCTCCGGACGTGGGTTGCCCGTTGGAGTCGCCGTTGCCAAACGTATTATAAGCCACGCCGACTTCAAATTCCGGCGCGAGCAGGAAGTGGTCGCTGAGCTTGAACGCGTAGCCTACCGTCAGGTCAACCCGCGGGCCCGCGTTCAAAGTTGTAGATTGGCTGGTGTCCCAATCGTTAATGAGCTTGCTCGGGATGTTCACACCCACATCACCGCCCACGTAAAAGCCATGGTCCTTGTAGTCAGATTGAGCAGTCGTGAAGTCATCAGCGTGAACAACGGTTGCGCCGAAAACCAAACCGGCTGAACCGAGCACGAGGGCTGCTTGCGTAATTCCAGGGAGATATTTTTTCATGGGCATGGGAGTATTAAATGTTCGTTTGCCTGAATTGATGACGAAAAACATGGACATTTAAACCGGCTTTGGCAAGTGTGACGCTCATAAAATCATTGCCCGGATATGAAACCATTTTCATCGTTGTTTATCGCCATGCTCTTGCTTTCAGCCGTCGCCCGGCTTCGAGCAAGTGACGATGGAGGATTGAATTCGAGCCTCAGTAGCCTCTACCAAATTTCCGATGCCGAAACGCGCTCGGTCAGCCCGGAAAATTTTACGGGCGATAAAGGGCAGGCCGGAGTGGCTACCAACGGCACCGGCCAGCACGCCGCCAGCGAGCTTGGCCAGGGCTGGAAAGTTTCGCCCAGTGTACCGATTGGCCCCGGGCAGACTTTTACCCTGGCTGATATTGCAGGCCCGGGTTGCATTCACCAGATGTGGATGACCCCGACCGGCAATTGGAAACATACCATCCTGCGCATTTATTGGGACGATGAAACCAATGCCTCGGTGGAATGCCCGGTAGGAGATTTTTTTGCATGTGGACTCGGCAAGTATTGCCAAATCAATTCGCTGGCCGTCTGCGTCAACCCGGGCAGCGCGTTTAATTGTTACTGGCCCATGCCCTTTCGCAAAAGGGCGCGCATTACCATCGAAAATCTGGACGATGCGGGCATGACCCTTTATTACCAGATTAATTACGCCCTGGCGCCGGTTCCGCGCGATGCCGGATATTTCCACGCCCAATATCGCCACGAATATCCGCTCCGCACACCCGGCATCTACACCATCCTGGATGGGGTCAAGGGCCAGGGCCAATACGTCGGCACCTATTTGGCGCTCGACGTCCACGATGGCGGCTGGTGGGGTGAAGGTGAGATCAAATTCTATCTGGATGGAGACACGAAATTCCCGACGATTTGCGGCACCGGCACGGAGGATTATTTTTGCGGATCCTACAGTTTCGAAAACCCGGACACGCATTTGTACCAGACCTTCTCCACTCCTTATTCCGGCTTCGCGCAGGTGCTGCCGCCGGACAAGATTTACCAGGCGGGCCAGCAATTGGGCCTGTATCGCTGGCATATAACCGACCCGATTCGGTTTAAAAAAGATTTGAAAGTCACCATCCAGGCGCTGGGCTGGAAAGGGGACGTCTACAAGAAGTTTGATATGGAAATGTCTTCCGTCGCGTATTGGTATCAAAAAGAACCGCACCAGGATTTTCCACCCTTACCCGGCCGCGACGAACTGCGCTGGCATTAAGTCCTGCCTAAACAGAATTGATTACCCACGCCGCTACCCAAATCACTCCCGCCGAGATTACCAGGGCAACCATCGTGGCGATGACAATGCCCACCACCTTTTTGGGCGTCATCCGTTTTTTCCGCTTGTACACACTACAACCTTTATTCCGTTTTTAGGATTTGAACAAACCTTTAAAAAGGCTTGGGAGGCGGATGGGATTAAGGTGATTGCTTAACGGTGTTTTCCAGCGACCGGACATCCAGGGCTTGTCACAGAAAATTTACATATTGAGAGCTTGCAAGTCTGGGCGTTAGGAGGATAGTTAAGCCAAGGGTGGCAAAAGCCGATTGCGCCATGAATCAACAAGTCACATGGGAAATCAGGGCGAAAGTTTATCCTGCCATGCACAGGGTCGCGATGTTTGCCGCCGGGATTTTGTTATGCATGATATCTGCCATAGCTACACAGGCCCAGACGAACCTCGTTGCCAATGGCAGTTTTGAATTGGGCCCGGACGGCCAGAACCAATTCACCGATTGGCCACTGGTGGCGGGCGCGGACAATAACAGTCATTACGGCGTGGCGGCTGTCACCAGTTATGACGCTGCGGAACAGGGCACGAACTACGCTTACTTTCGTGGCCATCCCACGGACAATTCACAGGATTGCCTGGGAACCTACGTGACTGTCACGGTCGGCGCGGTTTACCATATCAGCTATTGGCTGGGCACGGACGGCCCGCTCACCAACGGCGCGGCCATGTGGGGCCAGATTGGTCCGGACTACGGGCTCAATCCCAACGACCCCCCGCTGCCGCCCTTTTTTCCGCATTCCGCAACGGCGATGCCCTACCAGCAATTCAGCACCAACTGGATGGCCACCATGGCTACGCCCACCCTCTCGTTCCACGGCGTCAACGCCACGAACGGACTGGCCGTGACCAACGCCATCCTGCTGGACAATATTTCGATGGTGCTCACATATCCTCCTTTGAAATCGGCGTACTCGAAGCCAAAATCGCTGGTGTTTACCTGGCCGTTCACCAACAGCCCGGCCAGCCCCTATCGGCTGCAGTCCAGCACGAACCTGCTTTCAGCCAGTTGGACGACCCTGACCAATGTGCCCGTGAACGTGGGCACTAACAACCAAATCACGCTCACCATCTCCAACAACAGCTCAATGTTCTACCGGTTGACGCTGCCTTGAAAGGGCTAAAGGATTAGGTCCGGAATATTTTAATTGCGAGGAGGTGTAGGGCTGACCCCTCTTTAGCGCATGCAACAAGTGGACTTTCGAGCCGACTATTTACGCCGGTACTTTAACCATGCTGCCGCACCAACCGCGAGCAGGGCAAACACGGACGGCTCCGGCACGGGTAGTGCGACATTCTGAAAGGCCAGGCTGACCGGTTTGGCGGGGGAGGTTGCAAAAACGCTTTCTGATCCTCCCGCCGTGAATTCCGTAATGTCGCCGGCTTCCGAATTGATCCCTCCATCGGTGACAAATAAATCCCCGGAGTTATCAAATGCCAGGCCAAAAGGTTGGTTCAAGCCGGAGGCATAGACCGTCGGGCTTTGGCCCGGGGCAATCTCCAGGATCTGGCCGTTTAGGGTTCCCGGCGTTTCAGAAACAAATAAATTACCCGCGCCGTTAAAGGCCAGCGCTGCCGGGTTTTGCAAATTACTGGCGATAGTGCTTTGGACTTTGGCCGGTGTGATTTCTGCGACGATTCCGGAACTGGGGTTGGAATTGGCAAGGCCGGTGACAAAGAGGTTCCCCGCCCGGTCAAAGGCGAGTCCTGAAGCCGCAATGATTGAGGCATAAGTGGTTTGTCCGCCGCCGGCAAAATATTCGATGACGCTGTCACTGCCTTCGCAGGCAACGAACATATTGCCGCTCTTGTCAAAAGCAATGCTGCGGGGATCAGACAGGCCTGCGGTAAAGAGAACAGCGCTCGAATTTAATATTCCGCCGCTATAAGTATATTTATAAATCTTACCGCTCAGTGTGTCGGCTTCAAACAGGTCGCCGGCGCTATCAAAAGCCAGCGCCCCGGGGAAATTCAGGCCGGACGCAAAAGTGCTGGACCCGCCGCCCGTGGGAAATTCCACGATGCTTTGGGGGCCGTAGCCTCCCACGAACATATTTTGTGCGGAAGCACTAAATGCTATCAACAATAGCGTTCCCGTATAAATGGTTCTCCTGAACAATGTTTCGAGTTGTGTTTTCATAATGTCATCTGATTGGGTTTAACTGACTTTTTTGGTGTTGGTGATGCAATTCTGAATGGTTTTTAAGGCAGGAATTTTTGTGTGCCGTTGTCTATTAAACTTTCAGATTTATGACTTTATGTCAAGAAAAAAAGGTCGAAGACTATGGCGCGAAATATTCGGTCAATTTGAATTGGATAATTCTGGGGCTGAGGGAATTACAACAGAAACCTGTGTGAGGTATTCAAGTTTCTAAGAATTCATTGAATTTCCCTTCCCGATAAACAAACAATTTTTTGGTTAAACGGTAGGAACCTTTCGTGGTGGCATCTTCGATAATTTTTTTCATTCTTTGTAGCCCTTCAGGATCTTCGCTTCCGGTCACGATGAGCAGATCCCGGGTCGGGATGGCCGCAATGACATTGCCGCGAACTTCATTTTTTATCCCATTCCAAATTCCGTCAAAGAGTAACAAACTGGCTTCGTAATCGCCCCCG
>DATJXK010000067.1:0-8667 GCA_035500235.1 Pseudomonadales bacterium
GATGCCGTCTTCGCGACGGCGAATCATTTTAAACCGGACCTCTATCCGAAAGTGGAGGATGAAGGGACGATTGTGCTCACGTATCCCCGGCTGCAGGGGATTGCCCAGGCTTCCTGGAACCTGCCGTTCTCCGAACGCGGCTTGCAGATTTACGGCAAGACCGGCTACGTCTTCGCGCCGCAGATGGATTTAGTGCGCTTGCGCCTGGCCGGCACGGAGGAAAGCGAACTGGAATTGCAGCCGCAACCCGGGCCGGGAAACGATGACATTTCCTATTTCATCGCGGTGGTGCGCGGAGAAATCAAGTCAACGGGGCCCTCTTCCTTGCAGGCAAATTTGGTAACCACGGAAATCCTGGATGCGGCGCGAAAATCGATCGAGCTGGGAAAACAGATTGATTTGCCGAAGGCCCCACCGTGGCCGGACCCGTAAACCGTTAATCGTTTTGGATCCGGAAAAAGGACGGCGCGGAGCCGGGCGCTGCGGAAGTGCTGAAGATAACCTGGTTGGTGGTCACCGACAGATTGCTGATACTTTTCCAGTTTACCAGGTTGGACGATACCTGCACCTGAATGCCGCTTTGCGATAAATAACCGCCCACGAAAAATTGAAGCTGATTGTTGGTAAGCGAGAGGTTGTAAATGACCGGAGCGCCGGCCTGCACGCCATTCAGTTGAAGCCGGGCGGTGGACAAATTACCGGAAACGATATTGCTGAATACCCGATTGAGTTCGGCGGTGGCGATGGGATTGGAATTGCCGAATAATTCGCGCAGGCTGAATAACTGCAACGGCAACGCGAGGTCATTCGTGTGATAAGGGAAGCTGGAGTTCAGGTATTGGCGGCGCGAATCCTGGATAATGCCAAGGTCGGTGTAACCGTACACGGTCGTCGGCGCGTTGGTATCAACCAAGGCACAACCAGCCACACCGCTGACCGTGGGTTCGATAACCGTGCCTTCACCGAAATCATTCCACGTGGCGATTTGAACGACCGCCGAAGCATTCGTCATGGCGCGGGCCAGCGTTTCGCGCAAGGTTTTGCCGTTTTGATCATCGAGATAGCCGTAGGAAGAACCGACGCCGGCCTGCGCGTAGATATCGTGAAAACGCGGAAAGGCGGTGCTGACATAGGCTGGCCAAACGGAGCCTTTCTGGTCGAAGGTCGCCAGGTAATTTTGCAACGTAGCATCGCTCAAGATGCCCTGACTGCTCAGACCCATGGGGGGCCAATCAAAAGCGCCCTGGCCGACCGGATACAAACGATTGTCCTCGGTAAAAAAGGCGGGCTGATTGGTGGAATTGAGGACGGAAAAAATGGAAGTCCACTGCGAGCTGGAGGTAAAATATTGCGGGCCGAAATTTAACAGGACCGGCAAGTTGTTCAGCCGAAGGTAACCCGGCAGCGCAAAATAATTCGTTTGCACGTAGAGCATGGTCTGCTGCCCATGCGCAACGGCGTTGGGCGCAGTAATGAAGCCCCCGTTTATTTCCTGCTGGATGGTAGCGTCCTCGTAGCAAAGACAGAATTGCATCCCGGCCTTTTGCAGTTCGCTGAAGAGGTCAATGGTCCGCTGGTTAATGAGGCCATAGTCATTGTAATTGTCCATGCCATACCAATCGGCAATGACGCCATCGATCCCAGCCAGTTTCATGAGCAGCACATGGCACTCGAGCACATTGGGATCGGATGAATCATAAGGCCCGACCTGGGGATAGTACCAGGAAGCAATTTCCCGATACCCGGCATTGTAGGCATTCGGGTTGAAATGATTCATCGACCAATGCCAACCCCAGGAACCGTAAATGGCCTGGGATTCAAACCACGGCATGTAGTGAGTCATGACGGGTTTGGTGCCAGCATGAGTGACGGCGGGCGCACCCAGGAATAATGCCGCGACAAGGATCGCCGACCAAAACGCCTGAACCTTCAGCGGCGATTTGAATTTCAAAAAGCCCAGCGCCAGGCCATTGGCCCTGTCTATAGCTGCCGCCATCACCGTCACACCGGTCCTTTTACTGTACCTTGATTTGAAGGTAACCCATCTGGCCCGCCGGCAAGGTAACTGTCGTGGTCGTGGTAGCGCCACCGGACGGGATGTTGGTCACCAACGGGGTGAAGGCCGATTGCACGCTAGCCGCATAAAGGACGGTGTAGTTGGCACCGCTTTGAGAGGTCCACGTGAGCGTGAACTTGTGCGTGACGGAATTGTATTGCCAGGACGTAATGACCGGCGCGGCAGCCGCAGCGGGAGTCGTGTCAATCAACTCGAAATTATCGAAATAGTAAATGTACGGGCCGCCTAAATCTTCAGCGTCAAAGAAAAAGATCATGGCGGGATTGGCAGCGGCAGGCGCCCCGCCCCAGGCGGCGATTTGGTCCAGAGTCACCGAGTAGGTATCGCGCTGCAAACCGGACTGCCCGAAATTGGATCGCCGGCCCTGGCACATGGGAAGCGCAGCCAAGCCTGTCGAGTAGGTCATGTTCGCATAAACACCGTCTTCGAAGCTCCAGACTTCCGGCATGGTGGTATCCCAACGAAGGGTATAGTGGGCCAACTCCGGCAGCGGCAGGTTTTGGCTGAGGATTTGGGCGAGTTTAGTGCCGGCAAACGAAACAGCGAAGTCAGCTTCATAGCCATCGGTGGCAGAGCCCGTAAAGGAATTGCTGACGGCCAATGACACGCCATCGTTCTCAGTCACGGTAAAGTCTGTGACATTGGGGGAAGAGGTATAATGAGGAAAGGCCATGAGATAATTGGTGGTACAAACATTCGCGATGCCGTCCGTAGCCGAATTGTACAGACCATTGGTAACATAAAGGGAAAGATGAGCACGGGAGGTAACGGGATTTCCATAGAAGGTATTCACCGTCGGATACAGATTAGTGGCCACGCTGATGCCGTTTTTAAAGCTCACTAAAGGATAAATCACCGGCACGGTCGAGCTGGAGGCATAGGTATCGACGAGGCGGATATTACCAATGTAAATGGTGCAATTGGTGAACGTGCTTTGGGTGGTGCCAAAATCGTCGGCGATAACCAATTGAACATTGGTGCCCGTATTGGGCAACGGCAATCCCAGGGCCGGCAATTCCAAAGCGCACGAATATACGCCAAGGGAAGCATTCGCGGTAACGGGAGTAGCGCCACCGATGGAGAGATACTCCTGGGAAGCCCCGATATAAACATGCTGGTTGAAATAGGTAAATTGGGAAGGGTTGGCAAAAATCACATCGTAACGGAGGATATAACGGGCAATCTGGCCGGACGCGGCGGCTTTCTCCACCAAGTATGAATTGGTGTCCGACAAAACGATCTGCAAATCGTTTCCGAAACCGCTGGCGAGAAAGGTGATGGCCATGGCATTGGTGCCCTGGGTGACAAAGGGATCATTGGGGGCAGTAGCGGTGTATTGGGAAATGAGGACTTGTCCCGAAGCGGAGCGCCCGCCGTAGGCCGTAAAGAGAGCGATGTTGGTATTGCAATATCCTCTCGCACCATCGAAGGTGCAGTTGGCCGGGGAGAAACCGTTGGTAGTTGTGCCTGGCGGCATGTTAACGGTTGATTCAGAAAAATTATCAAGGACGGTGGTGGTTTGCGCCTGAACACTGGAAATGGACAAGATTCCCAAGAGGCCAACGCTAAAACTAAAAAGGATACGGTTTAATATTTTCATAATCTGCTTTCTTTGTGTGTTCCGAGGAGCAATGTAAACGATCCCGCCGATTAATGGCAGCCGCATGAAGTGATAATCCGGTCAAAAAAAGGCCGCCCACAAGGGGCGGCCCAAATGACAGTAAACGGCATATTTTACTTACGACGACGAAATGCCAGGAGGCTGGCAAGTCCTGCACCGACCAAAGCAATCGTAGACGGCTCGGGAGTGGGCGTGGGTTCCAACGCGAGGCTATTGAAGGTAACATCGTAAACGCCTCCGGGATAAACGGCCGGATCCAATTGGAGATTAATGCCGTTGATGATATCACCCCCACCCTGAATCGTGGCTAACAGAGCAGACGGCAGAGCGACCGTTTCGGTCACGGTATTGCCATTCCAGATGGTCTGATCCCCGAACTCACCCTGATAACCACCCAAGGTGTATGAGCTAACATTATCGTTTAAGATGAAGGGAATTCCGATCCAGACGTTCGCCGCCGGATTTGCGACGTTATTGACAGTGAGGGTCAGCACAGCCTGGGAATCGTTGGGATTAAGAGTCACCTGATTGGCCACAGGGATCGAGTAGTAGCAACTGCCGTAGCCGATGGAGACAACTTCCACGCCGGTGGGGGTAGAAGTAATCGCGGTGGGTGGAGAGCTCGCCCAAGCAGCGTAAAGCGCATTCGGAGCGGTGTTGTTTAGGAGTACGTTTGACAGATAAGGTGTCCCGGTGACGTAGTCCTGGGCGGATGCCGATTGGCTCACGGCTAATCCAAGGCCCATGGCTAACAATGCGAGTATGGATTTTTGCTGCATAGACGTTCCTGTCATTTCTAAGATTTTGGTTTTCATAGGTTTAGCTGCTCTAACGCCAAAAACCGTCTGTGATTTCAGGTGTTATTTCGGACAAATGTAACATTTTGGAGAATTTTGGATAGTCACATGAAGTGATATCAGGGCTGGTCCCAAATGTGATAAAAACGCGGGTTTATTGGCTTTTAGTGTCTTTTCCAGGGGATAATTCGTAAAAAAACAAAGAAACTCAGTTTTCCCTGTGCCGCATGTATTTGGCGACCGCTTCGGTGGCTGATTGAACGTGCAGTTTCTCATAAATACGTCGCACGTAAGTTCTTATGGTATCAATGCTGATATTCAAATGTTCGGCTGTTTGCTTGTAAGTAAGGCCTTTGGCAAAACAGTCGAGGACGCTCTGTTCGCGGGAGGTAAAGTGGGGCTGTTCGCCCTCTTTGGGTTTGGTCCGCTGAAACGAGGCCACTACTTTGCGGGCGATCGAACTGGACATGGGTGAACCGCCTTCATGGACATCGGTAATGGCTTCCAATAATTTGCGGGGGGTTAATCGCTTCAACATGTATCCGCTGGCCCCGGCTGATAACGCCTGGAAAATCTGGTCGGTATCTTCATAGACCGTCAACATCATGATCTGCATCTGGGGCATGGTTGCCTTGAGGCGTTTGACGCATTCAATCCCGTTCATGCCGGTCATGTGGATGTCCATCAACACTACATCAGGGCGGTCAGCCGGAAGGTGTTCTAAAGCGGTCTCTCCGCTGTGATACATGCTCAGGCAACGAAAACCTTCGGCACCGTTCACAAAGGTGGCGATGGATTGGCACAACTCCTTTTCGTCGTCGACTATGGAAACGGTAATCTGGGGCATGGCAACAAGGAAATCGTTGATTTACTTTATCTGGCTAAACCTGCTAAACAAGCCAAATTCCGGAGCAGTATCCCCGCGCAAGTTTCGCGTGGCGGTCATGGTAAAAGAGCCAGAGTGGGAGGGTAAGCCAAAGAAAATATAAATCATATATTCGCATATAAGTGGCTACACTGGCTACATCGTTGGTAATCAACCACTAAAGTGGCTACACAACTGGCTACAAATTTTTAAAAGCGGCTACATCGTTGATAGCCAAAGATTTAAGTGGCTACATTAACGATAACGAAGTCGCTCGTAACTTTGGCTCCCAAGGAACTGTTAAATTATCAGCGAAAGATTAGTACCAATCCGGCGTGTGCTGGGCCATCCAGAGCAAGTCCTGATTGGGAGTGGGAAGCATATTTAGCCCTGACCATCCGGAAGTTGATTGGTATCTAACGGGAGGACATGTGCGGCCATCGAGCCATTTATGGATTTCGGCATGGCCATCGGCAAAGGATAGGCCATCAGCCCGATCATGAAGGCTGGACGGGAGTTCCGTAAACACCCCGGCACCGCCGGTAGTTGCGAAAAGAGGACTGACGTAAAGAATGCCATCGTCAATGCTGTCCGGATGTTCATCGGTAAAAACCCAACTGTCACTGGGACCGGGATTACGCAATTGGCTTGCCTTAGTGGCATAAAACATTCCTTTGGGATAAAAGCCAACGAGGCTGCTGGCCGGCTTTCCGCCGGGCGCGCTGGGCGTGGGATTGCCCCCACCAATGGCGGCATCCATGGCCACGCTGCGAACACGAAAGCCCCAACCAAGGCCGGTTTGGGTGCCCGGTTTCAAGTAAATATCGGCCGGACAATGGTAAAGCAAGGGTTGCGTGCTGGTGTATCCGGCCAAGCCGGAAAAGGCTGAATTCACTAGCAAGGCAATATTGGTATTATCGGAACCGGAAGTCCAATCCATCTTACCGGAAACCCAAGGCAAGGCACCGGCATTGGTGACGGATTGGTCAGGATTAAATGGCAAGAGGTCGTTATTATCCGTGGTGTACATTATCGCAGCGATTTGCAATTGCTTTTTATTGCTCATGCAGTTGGCTGACAAGGCGCGTTCTTTGGCCGCTCGTAAAACCGGCATAAGAATGGCAGCAAGGATGGCGATGATGGCGATAACCACCAGGAGTTCAATAAGAGTGAAGCCTTTATTTTTTTGTCTATTTTGCATCTGTATTCAATCGCGACAAGCCGGCACATCCATCCTGGCGCGGCAATGACCCTTCATCAACAATTTTCCAATGGACGATAACAATGTAATTGCTATCCCGCCGAATGACAGTCACATAAAGTGACCACGCTGCTAAAAAGCCTTAGTTTTCCTGATGTTGCATGTATTTAGCCACTGCTTCGGTACGGGATTGGACATGTAATTTCTCGTAAATACGGCGCAGATAACTACGTATAGTAGGAATGCTGATGCTGAGCTGATCGGCAGTTTGCTTGTAAGTAAGGCCATTGGCCAGACAATCCAGGACGCTTTGTTCGCGAGAGGTAAAGTGAGGTTGTTCTCCTTCTTTGGGTTTATTCCGCTGGAAAGAGGCCACCACCTTGCGGGCAATCGGACCAGACATGGGTGAACCGCCCTCATGGACATCGGCGATGGCGTCCAGCAGCTTGCCAGGGGTGGAACGCTTTAACATGTAGCCGCTGGCTCCCGACGACAACGCCTGAAAAATCTGCTCGGTGTCTTCATAGACGGTTAACATCATGATCTGCATTTGCGGCATCATGGTCTTAAGCTGCTTGACGCATTCAATCCCACTCATGCCAGCCATATGAATGTCCATCAGTACTACGTTGGGACGGTCGACCGGCAGATGTTTCAAAGCCATCTCGCCGCTGTGATACATGCTCACACAGCGAAAGCCTTCCGCACCGTTCACAAAGGTGGCGATGGATTGGCACAATTCCTTTTCGTCGTCGACTATGGAAATGGTAATCATATGGTTTTTTGCTCCTGTAATTTTCCGAGGGGAAGAAGAAATTGGATGGTGACGCCCTGCCCCGGTTCAGAATTAATTGAACAGCGCCCGCCGATATCAGCCAGGCGTTGCTTCATATTGCGCAGTCCATCGCCCGCGACGCCATCGGCGCCCGGTGAGGGCACGGAGGAATCAAATCCATGGCCATTATCGGCAACAGCGATTTCGAAAGCGGAGGCATTACGCGTAATAAATACGTCAACCTGAGTGGCCTTGGAATGTTTTAATATATTGGTAAAAGCCTCGTGCACGGCGAGCAACAGGTTATGACGCATTTGGGAAGAAAGCGGATAAGCGGGGACTTCGCCGGCGATGTTCACTTTGCATTCGACGCCGGTTTCCTGGAAAAATTCCTGGGCATAGTGGCCGATATAAGACACGACGTGTTCCAACGTATCGTTCTGAGGATTAACGGCCCAAACGATTTCATCGAGCGAATGAAGCATTTCGCGGGAGGCATCAGAGATAGACACGATTTGATTATGCAATTCAGAACCTGAGCCGTTGGAATTTCGGCGGACGTGTTCGCTTAAAAATGAAATGCGGCACAGTTTGGCGCCCATTTCGTCATGAAGATCCTGGGCAATACGGGTACGTTCCTTTTCCAAGGCACGTTCCTGTTCCACAAGCCGGAGGCGGCGCTGCAGATTTCTTTTGACGAAAGAGCGCACACCGCCGCTGACGAGAATCAGAAGCGCCAGCGCCGACACGCCGACAAACCACCAGGTTTGCCAGAAAAACTTCGCGATGCTTAAATCCATGGTCGCGCCATTTTCGTTCCAAAGGCCATCGGCGTTGCAGGCAATCACCTGAAACTGATAATTGCCCGGCGGGACGTAACTATAAAAAGCAACCCGGCGGTTTCCGGCGTCCACCCAATCTGAATCCAACCCTTGAAGGCGATAGCGAAAACGCATCCTTTCCGGCGCATCAAAACCAAGCGCGGTATATTGGAATTCGATGCGATGCCGGCCGGGGCCCAGGCTTAAAACGCCTGACTTCAAGCGGGTGGAATCCTGAATTTCATTTTCATTCGTGCCCGGGGATACCCGGTTGGGCACTCCATCCACTGAGATTTGCTCGAGGAGCACGGCGGGCGGCGGCAACTTGGACAGATTGACGCGCGGATCAATCATCACCGCCCCTTTCAAAGTGGGAAACCAAAGCTGGCCTGAAGCGGTTTTTAATCCGGCCGGGGAAAATCCCCCGGCGCATTCTTCCGACAACATTCCTTCGGCCCGGCCGAAGACTTGCGGATAAATGGCAGATATTTTCCCGGCGGCAAGTTCTTT
>DATJXK010000068.1:0-25535 GCA_035500235.1 Pseudomonadales bacterium
GGTGGGCAAATACTGTGATCATCTGCCGCTCTATCGGCAGGAACAAATCTTTGCGCAACGCCACAAGATCAACCTGTCCCGGCAGACGCTGGCGCGGTGGGTAGAGTTGAGCGCCGACTGGCTGCGGCCCATATACGAACACATCCGCACCGGCGTTTTGGCTGGCGGGTATATGCAAGTGGATGAAACGCCGATTGATTATTTGGAGCCGGGCAACGGCAAGACTAAACAGGGTTATTTTTGGACGTTCAATCGTCCGGGCGGCGATGGCTTTTACCATTGGCAAACCAGCCGGGCTGCCCTGTGCCTGGACAACATCATACCCTTGACCTTCAGTGGCACGTTACAGTGCGATGGTTACAGCGCCTACCCGTCGTTTGTCAAGGGGCGCGGTCAGACGATTAAACTGGCCGGTTGCTGGGCGCATGTGCGGCGGAAGTTTTACGAGGCGCTGGAACAGTCGCCTAAAGTAGCGGGCTGGCTGCTGCGCCAAATCCAGCATCTGTATCAGATCGAAGCGGTCTTGCGGAAACATCGCGCCGGGCCGCGACTGCGAGAGGCCATGCGGGCCAGTCAAAGCCGTCCTCTCGTTGAACGCCTGCAACGGGCGTTGGTTCGACTCAAGAGCAGCGGACGCTATCTGCCGCAGAGCTTATTGAGTCAGGCCATAGATTATACACTGGGCCAATGGCCGACGCTGGAGGTCTTTCTGAAGGACGGCCGGATCGAGATAGACAACAACCTGGTGGAAAATGCCATACGGCCCACAGCCATCGGCAAGAAGAACTGGCTCTTTATCGGCGATGCCGACGCCGGCCAGCGCAGTGCCATCATTTACACCGTCATCGAAAACTGCCGGCGACGCGGTTTGGACCCATTCAAGTATCTTCGCGATGTCCTCACCTGCCTGCCGAACATGACCAACCATCAAATCCCCACGGTCACACCAGCGGCTTGGACCAAGGCCAGCCTTCAACTGCAACGACAAACCGCGTCATAAACGTCATATCATTATAGGATATGACGCTGACGACCCGCTATATTGGCTCTGTCAAGAAGGTGCTGTGCGTGACGCTTACCTTATAATTATCGTATTTATGAGAGCTATGACCTCTACGAGCGGCTCTGACTCATCTCCTTCGGTTTCTTTGCCCCCGATTCCCAATGTGCCTGTCACGATGGACAGCCGGGGCCGGGTGCGTGTACCGAAGGAGCAACGACAACTCATTCTGGCCGAGTTTGAACGCAGCGGGGTAACCGTTTCCTTAACTGCTCCTGCGCAGGCGTCAGAGACCGCCCACGGTAGTTGAAGGTGGAACGCGCCAGCTTTAGAAACCGGCACGCATGCCGTTGCGAACACATCGTTTGGTCAACGACTTCTTGTGCGAATGCCCGGCGTTGGGCCGGGCTTACAGCTTTTTTTCGCATACGTAGGACAAGACACGGTTCTTGAGCATCTCCTCGGCCAGCATCTTCTTGAGTTCCGTGTTCTCACGCTCCAACTCCTTGAGCCGTCGGGCTTCGTTGTGGGTTGTCCGCTGCCCAGTTCGCCCAGCAGACTGGTCTGAAGTATTCGACGTTGGCCGGTTGGTTGCAACGCTATCGCCGGAGCCAGTCGCCGGGTCGTGCGCGAGCCGTGCGCTTGCTAGAGGCCGTGGTCGAACAGAACGCCGATAAACTTCCGCTGGTCTTGAAGTTGCCCGGCGGAGCCAGGATACCCGGACAGGATCGACGGACAAGATTTCGCCAGGATACGCGGACAGGAGAGGCGGACGAAAATATCCTGTCCGCCATTGGTTTTGCGCTTAAAATGGGCGGAAATGCAGTCTGTCCGCCTAACTGGTCCCTGTATCCGTCCGGTCTTGTGTCCGCTTATCCTCGATCCGGTTTGTCCGGTTTTGGTGTGATTTACGCTCCGGAATACTTTGCCGGACACAAATCACGGGCAGAAATAAACCTCAAGAATGTCCGAACGTGATGGGGTAAAAACGTCCGCCAAACCCTGTTTGGTGAGGACACGGGATGAGACCAGCAAGAACCAGTGAGCCCAAGTTGCGGCAAGGGTAGACAGGATAACGAGAGATGATACACGGAACGCGCCCTGCAATTCTGCATTGAACCGACCGGGAATGTCGCTACGCTCAAACGCAAAGCGAACGTATGAAAAGAGAACGCTCACCGGATCATTTTCTAGTAAAGAAGCCCACCCGGCCTGGACAACGGCATGCCGGGTTCGTCGAGGTGTCTACCGTCGCCCTCGGCTTGGTTAGCAGTGTTCCCGATGAAAAACTACCAAAACCACCTCCGCCGCTGCCATCGCTGTTCGACTTGTTGAAAAAGAAATTTGGTCTGCAAATCGAAATTAGCGCTCCCGAATGGGCCAGGCGTGCGGCGGACATGACTTTCGATGCCCTGACGCCCAAGCGTCGCAAACGCCAGGCATCTGAATCATACAATGTTGGTTTTGATTCGGGCTACATGCACGGTGTGGAAGAGTTGCTTGCGTCCATGCCTCCTCATGAACAGGTTGTGCAAATAGTGGATGGGATACACGGATGCCATGCCATCCTGAAAGCGTCTTGGGCGGAGCAGCCCTCCGATAAAGCTGCTGATTTCTTTTGCGGATTTCGAGACGGGGAAAAACTCATGCGCGGTGCGCCGGGAAGGGCGCAACAAATGGCGCAGAGAACCAAAATCTATCGAACGATTGCGGCACGGTGGAAAGAAGTTGCCCTGGGCGTTCTCAATGACACGGGTGAACTGCATCAATGGCTGCTTTCCCAAAAAGTAATTTCACCCGGCACCGATTCCAGTGAGATTCGCTTAGTCTGCGCAAAGATTGGTTTGCGCTACAAAAAGCCCGGAAAACCTCGAAAACAGAAAATGTAGCCGCTCCCGAAAGCGCGAAAACGTTTTTCTCCCCAAACGACAAGTCACTATTACGCTCATGCCGCCCGCAGTAGTGTGGGGACATGCAACACAACTCTGCATCAGATGCGCAAGCGCCCAAATTGGCGCTGACTCGCGAAGAAGCCGCCAGTGCGCTGGGTCTCAGTGCGGCCACGATTGATCGTTTGACTGAACGTGGCCTGCTCAAACCCTCAAGGGCCACACGCCGTCCGCTCTATCCGGTTTGGGAGATTGAGCGGTTTCTCAAAGAAACACAGGGCAATGCTCCCGCGTAAAGGCTATGAGTGAGGAGCAACATCGGTTTCTGAGGTTACTGGGGCGGCTACCCGTGCGGTTAACGGCAGAGCAGGCAGCCTGGGTGCTCAACTGTCAGGCGCATGACGTGCCGGTGCTGGTCGCGGCCAAGCTGCTCAAGCCATTGGGTAATCCGCCAGTCAACGGCATCAAATATTTTGCCACCGCAGACCTACTGGAATCCAGCAAAGACAGCCATTGGCTGGTGCGAATATCGGCTGCCATTTATCAACATTGGCGGAGAAAAAATGCCCGTCAAAATGGCGTTGCAAACGAACGAACAATTGCCAACTAATAGAGCAATGACTATTTTACTTCGATAAAACCTTGAAACATGTTTAATCTCATGGTCACGGCTGGCGATGGCCTCTGGGAAGAAGGCCAATATACATGGCATAAATCCCGCATTTTTGAACATACCGACGAAAAGTTAATCAAAAAGTTCGGTTCATTGTCTGAGAAGGCCCAAAAAGCCCTCCTCTCACTCCCTACGCTTTTTATGTATGAGACAGGGGCTAAAGGACGGGCCAAGGTGGGCTGGGTTCGAAAAATCCAACAACGTGGTGCAGAATTTCGTATTCAATTTGAATTTGATCAGCGGTTTCCATCAGTGACTGCAAAACAAATCAAAGCTTTGGAGTGGGACCTGGGCATTGGCGACTGGGAGATGAATCGAACTCATTGGGCAGTTAAAGATGGGAGCCTGTTCGAAATTCTCGGAGTTCATAAAGCACCTAAGAAATCTAAAGTCCGTAAAGTGCCCAAAGCGCCTAAATTATCGCCCGCCCCGGCCATTCACGACGCCGTGGACAAATTTGAGAATGACCAGACACTGGAAGCCCTGATAGGGGAGATTCAACGCGGTATGCGTGAGAACCGGCACGCCGAATGCCTCGACCGTCTGCATACTTATTGCATGAAGAAGTTTGCGCATTTACTGAAAAAACGGGAGATTCCATGTGAAAAGGAATTGCCATTGCACAGTCGGGTTGGCATGTATGTGAAAGAGTTGGAAAAAACAGTTACGCTGCACGAAACCAGTAAACGCATCATAAAAAGCTCTATCAGCGTTTTTGAAGAATTCAACCATGTGAGAAATAATTTATCTTTGGCGCATGACAATCAACTTTTAGACCAAGCCGAGGCGCGATTTGTTTTTGATTCGATTGTGGGGATTTTGCGCTTTGTGAAAACCTTGGAAGAAGACAATTTTGAGAAATAGGCTATTATCCAGGCGATGAATTCTAATGGCACATCAAAATGCCGCCGCTGGACGGTAGAAGAAGATGAAATGTTGGGAACGGTGGCGGACCGGGTGCTGGCCCGTCGGATCAAGAGAACTCTAAATGCAGTCAGCCTGCGGCGAATCAATCGCAGCATCCCACCTGTAAAGCCGAAACATAAAACGTGGAGACCTGAGGACGATAAAATCCTTGGCATCCGGCCTGATGACCAAATTGCTTTGTTACTGGGTCGAAGCATTATCTCGGTCAAGCATCGTCGAATCCGGCTGGGAATTGCCAACCGATGGTCCAAAAAAATCCGGCGTCCTTGGACCGCGCAAGAAGACCGGCTGCTGGGGACGAACACTGATCTTGAAATTGCCAAAATACTGCGGCGCACCGTAACGGCTGTATTTCAGCGCCGACGGAAACTGGGAATCAAAGCGGCTCCGCATCCAAGGGCCTGGGCTCAATCGGAATTGGCCCTGTTGGGAACGATGCCTGATATGGAAGTTGCCAGTTTGACTGGCCGGAGCATAGCAACAGTAAGCATGACTCGCCGTAAGGCACGCAAACCATATTTGAAACCGGCCAAAAAGGCGTGGACAAAGGCGGAACTGTTATTATTGGGTCAAATGCCTGATCGAGAGGTGGCGCATCTTACCGGACGCACTGTTGGAACGGTTCGGCAGGCACGTTTTACAAGGGGCATAGCCTATATTGCTTCTACTCGCCGCTTTCCTTTTCGCTCCTCGAAAAGGACGCAAAGCGTTTAGTGCCAGCGCGAGCGTGCGATGGAGCCCAAAGGCGATTGCTCTGGCGCGGGGCCGAGGGTGGCGCAAGTCCCAAAAAACAAAAAAGCGGCCAAGTTTGTGGACTCAACCGCTTCTTTCATATAACGCGGGTTTACGCCGCTATTCCTTTTTGCGGTGCGGTTGCCTTCTTCTCGTATTCTTCCAGTGATGGCACGATGATTTCCGCTTTCTTGGCATACGCCCGGTGAATCGCTTTGCTATTATGCCCAAGCGCGGCCTGGGCGAATCGTTCCGGCATCCCCACGACTTTTGCCCGTTCCGCCCAAGCGTAACGGTAGCTGTGCAAGGTTACGCCGAATACATTGGCTTTGTGACAACGGCGGCGAAACCGGCTGGCCCGGTCATTGGCCGAAAACGTTGAGAGATTCGGAAATAGCGGGCCGGTGGTGGGCAACTGGTTTAAGACGTTCTCCAGTGCCTTGCTAATCGTGAATTGCGCCCGCGAGCCAGTTTTCATCCGAAAATAGGTGATGGTGCGGGTTTGCCAGTCAATATTCTCGGCGGTCAGGCTCACGGCATCGCTCTGCGCCGCGCCTGTTTCCCAAAGCAATTTGAGAAAGAGTTTCCACTCGGCTACCTTCTCAATGGCAAGGATGCTCTCCTGCTCGTCGCGGGTGATGCCCCGCCGCTCTTTTGGTTCGTATTTAGGCCAAAGATTGGAGGCGACTATTGGAATAGCAATCCAACCCAGATTGAGCGCAAAGTTATGCAGTCGTTTCAGAAAATAAACGATGGATACTTTGCTGGTCTTGAATACCGCCAGAAAATTATCGGCGGTGGTTTCCAATAGTTTCTTATGACGCAAGGCATCAAAGCAAGGTGACTTGAATACCGTAGCGTAACGCTCCCGGCTCGTGTCCTTACCCCGGCTCTGCAACTGCTCCATGACGGTCTGCCATGTGCGTTCCACAAAGGCCGGGTCGCTGGCCGTCAGGTACGCGCGGGCAAGGTGTAAGTTTAACGCTGGCTGGCGCAAGGCCTCGTTACGGGCATCCAACAAACGGCGGGCCTCGGTTTCGTCTTTGGTGCGCAGGCTGGTCTGTCTGCCGGTCTCGCTGTCCTGCATGTAGAACACTTCACCGCGCCGGAACAATGTATATTTCGTTTTCATGTGCATGGGTCTGAATCATGCACCAGCCGCGTCGCAACACGTTAGAGTGTTGTGGGCGAGTTTCAACGGAGTTCTGTCGGATTGTGGCGGATTGTAGTTCAACCCGCCGCGTTACTGACAGTTCCGCTGACAGTGGCCGTCCGCCTCTCAAGAAAACCCTTGTAAATACAGGGCCTTTACCAACTTGATGTAGGATGGACACGGATAAACACGGATTTTGAGACGCGAATTTCACGAATTATCACGAATGGGAATTTTTATTTTAGCCGATTGATGCGGCTAGGCTTCCTCTTCTCCGTTAGATTTCGGCTGTCCCATCTCCTTAAGAACGTTCCATTTGGTGGCGCTAACCTTAGCGCTTGCCACCAAAAGCCAACCTAGAGACTGCTTACGTACCCACTCGTCAGCTTTCTTACCAAAGCGCTCGATGGCTTCAAAATCAGTGGCACCAGTATATACGGCGAGTGCGGGGTAAATGTTATTAGGATGATGGTGGCAGAGAGCTATTACCTTAATGTCCCACGACTGGCATTCCGGCGCAAAATCCGCAATATGCAGCAGGACGAGTTCGAGACATCGCACGACTAAATCGTAATCGCGCATTTCAAGCAGACTTGGGATTTCCACCGGAGTGCAGCTCATAGCATCAACGAATATTCCCGGAAAGGTATGAGAGGCAAGTGAAATAAGTTTGAACCACAAAACGCACGAAAGTTTTAAGCGGCCTTCCTCTCATCGGCAAGAAGCCAAGGCAGAGCTTTATCCAATTCGTCGCGCCAATATTTCAGGTCGTGGCCACCGTGATATTCATGGTAATGGACCGTGGCGCCAAGGGCCTCCAGAGCGCGCTGGGCATTCTTCACACCCACGATTTGTGAGACTTCCGGGGGCGAATCCACTTCCGTTTCCTGGTCGCCGACGCTCAGCCAAAAACGGTTCGTGACTGGCTGATGTTGGGAGGCCATTTTGGTGAACCGTTCATCGTTCCACCAAAAGGAGCCGGACTGAGACAGGCAGCACCGAAAATGACCGGGATACTGCAAGGCCAGCCAGGCGGAAGCAAGACCGCTCAAACTGAGCCCGCCGATGAGATGGTGACCGGGCTGGAGATCCGGGATCTCCTGTTGCAGCCACGGAACCACTTTTTCCACGACGAAGCGGCCGAACTGATCGTTGCATGTGTAGTCCTGCTCACGGGCTTCCATGTTGAGGTGATCGATAAAAGCAAAAGTGACCGGCGGAAGCGCATGGCGTTCGAGCAGGCCAGCGAGCACAGGAAGCACTTCCATTTTTTGCAGATAAAGTTCGCCATCGAGAAAGAGGCAGAGCCGGTGGGATTGACCAGCGGAGCCCCGCAGCAAATGGATGGGACGGGAATAACCCATGGCCGGATCCGAGACCACATGGGTTTCGAACTGGCTGGGGCGCTTAGGTTTTGCCATGCAGCGCAATTTAACCACGAATGACACGAAATACGCGAAAAAATTTAACAGAAGGAAACAAAGTGGAGGGATCCCAAGCACAAAGGCGCGGAGTGGTTTGAACCACCCTCCCTCACCCCAGCCCTCTCCCGCTGGGAGAGGGAGTGGAAGGCATGGTTTGAGATAATGATCGGTTTTGAGTTAAGTTAATTACCCTCACCTCACCCTGACCCTCTCCCCTCCCATCGAATGGGAGCGGAGAGGGAACAGCAAACGGACACTGGCTGTTTGCTGCCGATGACAGACGAGACGTCTGTCCCACTAAAAACACAGAATCAATTCAGGGGGAAGCCTTTGGCGTCGTTGGGATTGGCGAACACCAATTGCTCAGAGTGCGGGCCGGTGCGAACGAGGACCGCCGGATGCGCGGCCACCAGGGCCAAAAGCTGCTGGTCGTTAATGACCCGGAAATGGCCAGAGGTAGTTTCGACCACGGCCACTGTCGGGCTGGACGTAATGAATGCGACGGTATTCGGTGAAAGTGTGGCGATAATAGAGCCGGCCGGCAGCGGTCGCGTAGAAATGAGAGTATAACTTTTTTCGGCCGGAATTGGAATGGGACGGTCGATAGCGACAGAAGGCGGCCTCGATGTTGGGCGCAGAACGAGACCGAGCAAAGCCAGGGTAACAAAAACTCCCACGATATTTCGCGCATGGCGAAGGCGGCGGCGACGGCGAACGACGCGGAGCGTTTGATCGAGCAACGCTTCGCGAAAGCTGGCGGGCGCGGCTTCGGCCAAAACATCGTCGAGCAATTCGTTGTCAGTCTTTCGATTCATTCAGTTCGGCCAGGACGGCGTCCTTCAATTTTTTGCGAATGCGCGATAATCTGGATTCCACGGTTTTTTCCGTCGTTTGCATTTCTTCAGCAATCTCGCGCACGGAACGCCGGGCAAAATATTTTTGTTCAACGATGGTTCGTTCATCCGGCGGCAATAAAGCAACATGGCGTTCCAGGAGATTTTTTAACTGGTCATTCGCCAGGACGTCTCCCGTGCCATCAAGTTCGGTGCCTGAATGGCCGGTGAAACGATCGAGAAAAGAAAGGTAACGGCGCTGCTTTTTCGTTTCATCAGCGAAGGCGCTGCGCGCCAAAACGGTGAGCCAGCTCCAAAAGACAGGCTCATCGGGAAACGTTTTGACGTGCCGGGCCACTCGAACGAGGGCTGATTGCAAAGCTTCGCGCGCAGTATCTTCGTTGCCGGCGGTGACGACGAGCAGGTAGCGCCACAGGCGGTCAAAATAGGCGTTGTAAAAGGTTCGCCAGGCCATTTCATCTCCTCCGGCCATCCGGCGCGTCAGTCCGGGAATGTCCAATGCGCCTTGCGGCGTTTCACCAGAGGTCGCAGGAAGCGGTCCGGATGATTGGATGTTTTGTTCCAAGCTGATGCATTAACAGACAGCTTATATTTACTTTCCAGAACTTTTTTGGGCCATCGCCGCGGAGTTCGTCAAAGCGGAAACCTGGGCGGCCAGTTGATTCAGTTGCGACTGCAAACCGTCAATTTTTTTGATCTGCCAATTCCATTGATTAGAATCCAAATAAAGTCCCGGGAGGGCTTCGAGAACATTTTTAACGACCGCCAAATCATCCGGCTTGCCAAAGGCAATCAGCAAATGGGTTTCCTTGTGATAATTTAATTCCGGGGCAGGCGAAATGCCGGCCATTTTCCAGCCGGTTTGAATGGCGGTGGTAATATCGTCCACGGTAAAGCCATAGTTTAAATAGTTTTGCAATTGGTAAAACTGACAGACCGGCGCGGTCGAAACCACGGGAGGCAGAGAAGGTTTGTCCGCGTGAAAGTACCAAATGGAAGAGTCCGTGATGGGGTTGTCCGTAGTTTTAAAACCATAACCCAGTTGGTATTCCGAATAACTGCCGCCAAAGCCCGTCTTAACCGCATCCTGCCGGTAGCTGGCGGTTTCCAGGGCCGCAAACAACTTAACCGTATTGATATCATTCATTTTGAGCGGCGGCAGTTGAGCATTCGCATCTTCCGTCGGAATGATAACGTTGAGAGGTTTGCCGGTGGCTTTTTCAATAGAAGTAACTAAATCCGCAGGCGCACCGCCGGGAAAATCGAGGTTGAAGGCGGTTAGCTTGAGCCGGTCGTCCTGGCTTTGGTTAGACACCTGTAAATTAGACACCTGTAATTGTACCCCTGGCTGGGCTTTGGCAGGCAAGATACTTAACGTTATCAAACACAGCAGACAGATGAGTTTTTTCATATTTTAATGCTCTGGTGGTTGTTCTTCATACAGTAATACGACGGCCGGGGTAAAATCCTGCAATAATTTTTCGTTTATTTTGTAGCCATAAGGAGTTAGCCGTCCCGGGCCAAACGGCTAATGAAAAAGCTGGCGTATGGCGCGACAATAAGATTAACTATCAGTCTTTGATTTATGGCTAAATTGACAGTTCGAGATTTGGATGTCCGGGGCAAGCGCGTTTTTATGCGCGTGGATTATAACGTGCCGCTGGAAGAAAAAGACGGGCAGATGGTCATTACCGATGCGACGCGCATCGTGGAGACCCTGCCCACGCTGAAACTGCTCATCGAAAAGGGCGCAAAAATCATCCTGGCAGCGCACCTGGGACGGCCCAAGGGCAAAAAAGAGCCAACGATGTCGCTGCGGCCCGTGGGCGTGAAGCTGCACGAACTTCTGGGCGTGCCGGTGGAATTTGCAGACGATTGCATCGGGCAACATGCGGAGAAGATTGTCTCGACCTTGAAAGACGGGCATGTCGCGCTGCTGGAAAACGTTCGTTACTACAATGAAGAGGAAGCAAATGACCCGGCGTTTGCGGAAAAGCTGGCGCGGTTTGCAGACATTTATGTGAATGACGCTTTTGGCGCGGCGCATCGGGCGCATGCTTCGACCGAAGGGATCGCGCGCATCGTCGCCAAGCGCGGCGGCAAGTGCGCTGCCGGTTTGCTGATGGAGCGCGAATTGAAATTTCTGGGGGACGAACTGGAAAACCCGGCGCGGCCGTTCGTGGTGATTTTGGGCGGCGCGAAAGTGTCGGACAAAATCAAGGTCATTGACCGTTTGCTGGAAAAGGCGAACACGATTTTGATCGGCGGCGCCATGGCTTATACGTTCAAGCTGGCGCACGGCGAAAAGGTTGGCAAATCGCTGGTGGAACCGGACCACAAGCAGACTGCGCTCAACGCCGAAGCGAAAGCAAAGAAGCTGGGTGTGAATTTCCAATTGCCGACGGACGTCGTGATCGCGACGCCGGTGGACACAGGCAAGCTGAACAAAAAAGGCAAGCCGGTGATGGATTTCACAAACGTGCGCACCATCAAGGGCGAAATTCCGGACGATGCGGAAGGCTTTAGCATCGGCGACGAGACGGCCAAGAATTACGCACAGATCATTGCCAGCGCGAAGACGATTTTGTGGAACGGCCCGATGGGCATGTTTGAGGATGCGCGTTTCGCGGGGGGCACGAATGCGGTGGCCCAGGCGGTGGCGGATGCGACGCAAAAGAACGGCGCGAAGAGCATCATCGGCGGCGGCGACAGCGTGAAAGCGCTGAACAAAGCCAAGCTGGGTGACAAAGTGACGTTCATGAGCACGGGCGGCGGCGCGAGCCTGGAATTTTTGGAAGGCACGGAGCTGCCGGGCGTGGCGGCGTTGAGCGATAAGTAATTTAACCCGAGATTTTAACGCAAAGGCGCAAAGAAGCGGAGACGCAAAGAAAATTCATTTTTCGTAAATGAACGAAAATGAAATCAGCAAAGTCATTGTTGATAGCGCCATTGAAGTTCATCGCGAGCTTGGCGGCCCGGGTTTGATTGAGTCCGTATATGAAGAAGCGCTGGTAGAAGAGCTGATTCGTCGTGGTATGATGGTTGAACGTCAGTTACAGGTGCCGATTATGTATAAGGGAAAACAACTGGGCACGCCGTTGCGGCTGGATTTGAAAGTAAACGGGCTTGTTTTGATTGATAATAAAGCGACGAATGAATGGAATCCCATTTTTGCGGCGCAGATGCTAACATATTTGAGACTGACGAAATTGAAACTGGGCATCATCATTAATTTTGGCGAGCAATACGTGAAGAATGGAATTCATCGCGTAGTTAATGGTTTGTAAAATTTTGCGCCTTTTGAACCTTTGCGTCTTTGCGTTAAGAAATTTTAAAAATGAATAAAGAAAGAAAATTGATCATTGCCGGTAACTGGAAGATGAACAAGACGGTGGCGGAATCGCTGTCGCTGGTCAACGACCTGAAGCTGGAGCTGAAAAATGTGAAGGAAACGGACATCGTGGTTTGTCCGCCGTTCACGGCGCTGGAATCGGTTTCCAAGGCGATCCTGGAAACGAAAAATATCCGGTTGGGCGCGCAAAACATGAGCGAGAATAATTTCGGTGCGTACACGGGGGAGATTTGCGCGGGAATGCTGAAGGAATTTTTTGTCCGTTACGTGATTTTGGGCCACAGCGAACGCCGCCAGTATCAAAAGGAAAGCGACGCGCTGATCGCGAAAAAGGCGGCGGCGGCCCATGCGGCCACGCTGAAACCGATTGTTTGCGTGGGCGAGACTTTGGCCGAGCGCGAAGGGAACCAGACGGAAGCCGTCCTGGACACACAGGTGCGCGGAAGCCTGGCAGGATTAACGCGCGAGCAGATGATTGAGACGATCATTGCTTACGAACCGGTTTGGGCGATTGGCACGGGCAAGACGGCGACGACGCAGCAGGCGCAGGATGCGCATGCGTTCATCCGCGGCCTGCTCGGCAAGATATTTGACGAAGCGACGGCCCGCAAAGTCCGCATCCAATACGGCGGCAGCGTGAAGCCTGCGAATGCGAAGGAATTGATGAGCCAGCCGGACGTGGACGGTGCGCTCGTGGGGGGAGCGAGCCTGGAATCGCGAAGTTTTGCTGACATCATTAAAAATTCGATATAAGATATAAGCTATGAGTTTCATCGTTGGAATTTTAACATTCGTGCTGGTGGTTAATTGCGCCGCATTGATTTTGCTGATCCTGGTCCAGTTGCCGAAAAAAGACGCGGGGGCGGGACTGGCCTTCGGCGGCGGCGCGGCGGATGCGCTGTTTGGCGCCGGTTCGGGCAATGCGCTCACCAAGATCACTAAATGGGCGGCATTTATTTTTATGCTGCTGACGGTTTTTCTCGGTTCGCTGGAAGTGAAAATGCATGCCGGCAACCAGTCGCTATTCGAACAAGGGGTGGAGCAACAGCAGCAAATGCAGTCGTCGCCCCAGATGAAACCCGCGGCACCGCAACCAGCGTCACCATCGCAGTCCGGCACGCCGTCATCATCGGCAATGCCGCTGACGTCTGCGCCCAATACGCCGGTAACGACGCCGGCGACAGTGCCGGTGACCAGCACGAACGGCAAATAATACGATGCCCAAATTTGCGACTCGCGCCCCGAAATTTTTTTCGCGGGCGCGTTGTCGTTTTTGGGTTGGAATCTTTTTGGCCGGACTTTTGACGGCCGGTTGTTTTCGCCGCGAGCCGGCAGCGGACCTTACCATTGTCAACGGCGCAGAACCGGAGTCGCTCGACCCGGCTATCATTGTCAGCCAGCCTGATGAGCGGCTGGTGCAGGGAATTTACGAAGGGTTGATGCGGCTGGATCCCAAAACCGGCGAGCCGATTCCGGGCCTGGCCGAACGCTGGGACATTTCGCCGGACGGGAAAATTTACACGTTCCATTTGCGGACGAACCTGATGTGGTCCACTGGGGAACCAATGACGGCGGACGACCTGGTTTATTCGTGGATTCGCGCGCTGAAACCGGTGACGGCTTCCGATTACGCGGAAGCGCTTTTTTACCTGAAAAATGCGGAGGATTTTAACGCCGGGAAAATCACCAACGCGTCACTGGTCGGCGTCTCCGCCCCGAACAAACAAACGGTGCGCGTGGAATTGAACAGCCCTACGCCGTTCTTTCTCGATATCTGTGCGTTGCCGGTGACGTTTGCCGTGCCGCGGCAAACGATAGAAAAATATGGCGACCGCTGGATCATGGCCAGGCCGCTGCCCAGCAGCGGGCCGTATGAAGTGGAATATTGGCGGCTGAACGACCGGGTGCGCCTGAAAAAAAATCCGTATTACTGGGACGCGACCAATACGCAATCGGAGATCATTGATATTTTGCCCGTGGCTTCTGCGAACACGGCGTTCAATCTCTACGAAGGCGGCGTGGTGGACGTCGTGTGGGACAAAAACCAGGTGCCGGAGGAATTAATGGATGTGCTTTTGAAGCGGCCGGATTTTCATACCTTCAACTACCTGGGCGCGTATTTCATCCGTTTCAACGTGACGGCCAAACCGTTCGATGACCCGCGAGTACGCCGGGCGCTGGCACTGGCGATTGATAAAGATTTGCTGGTAAAAAAAATTATGCGCGCCGGGGAAGAACCAGCGTCGCATCTCGTGCCGGATGGCACGGCCAATTACACATCCCCGCAGGGGCTCGGTTATAATCCGGCACTGGCGAGGAAGTTATTGGCCGACGCGGGGTATCCCGGCGGCAAGGGTTTTCCGCGGCTGGAATACACCTTCGACGCGTCTTCAGGCGGTGCGGCGGAAATCCATGAAGACATCGCAGTGGAACTGCAACAAATGTGGCACGACACGCTGGGCATCCAGGTGGATTTGCGCCAGGTGGAGACGAAAATTATTTGGGGCATGCTCACGCGGTTGGAATTCCAGGTGGCGCGGTCAAGCTGGGTGGGTGACTACAACGATGCGAATACTTTTTTGGAATGCTTCACCAGCAACGATGGTAACAATCGCACGGGCTGGAAAAGCCCCGAATATGATTCACTGATTCTCCAGGCCAATGCGCAGACGGATTTGAAGGCGCGCGAGAAAATTTTTCAGAAGGCAGAAACGCTGCTCGTCAGCAATGACGTTCCCATCATCCCGCTGTATTTTTATAAGGGAGTGAATTATTTCGACGCCAATAAAATCCAGGGCATCTATCCCAACCTGGTGGACGAGCATCCGTTGCAGTATATCAAAAAGATAAAGACCCATTGATGCGGTCAAACGATTACCATTGCCGATAACAGGGCAATCGTTTAATCAAACAGCATGAAGAGCAGGGCACTAACTGAATTTTCGGATCAAAAATTCCGCGTCCTTAACATACGCGGCCAGCGAGTGCTTTTGGATGCTGATCTTGCCCGGCTTTATGGTGTGGAAACCCGCGCATTGAACCAAGCGGTAAAACGCAACCTTGGGCGATTCCCGTCTGAATTTAGTTTTCTGCTCAATCGCAAGGAGATTTTAAGCATATCACAAACTGTGATATCCCTGACGAACATCAAATTTGTCAAAAGCGCTCGTGTATTTACCGAATATGGCGCACTCCAGGCAGCCAATGTTTTAAATAGCAAACGCGCAGTCCAAATGAGCCTTTATATCATCCGGGCCTTTGTGAAGATGCGGGAAGAACTGGCAACCAACGCGACCATTCTCAAGCGGCTGGCAGAAATTGACAAAACGCTGCTGGCACATGATTCTGCATTGCAAGAGGCATTTGAGAGGTTGTTGCCTTTGCTGGAACCGGCAGAACCCTCACGGCGGCGAATCGGTTTCAACCGGGAAAATGAAGAGTGATTTATCCTGGCCACACACCCAATTGTATCAATTGTTCTGTGGCCTTTTCTGCCCAGCCGCGATTGGCGGCAGGACTGGCGGGGCTGGGATGGAGGATTTGCCCGATACGGAGGGGCAAATTTTCACAGGCTTCTTTTCCACGTTTCGCCGCAAAATCGCCGACGCCGATAAGCCATTCGGGGTCGAGGATCTCCAAAACGCGGCGCAGATGGGCGTCGCAAATTTTTAACAGGGGACTCTTTTCTGCCGGCGGCAGTTTATCGGGCGTCCGGTTGAGGCCGCTCTGTTCACAAAAAACAAGGGGGCAATAGTTGGCGACAAAATGGTGCGCGAAAAATTTTTCGGGCGTGCCGAAGCGTTCCGCAAAAAGTCCCCAGAGGCGGCGGCCGCTGACTTCCGAACGCTGGCAGGCGAAACCGGTGATGGGGCGTTTGGGATTTTCATGGGCGGGCTTTTTAATGGGCGCGGAAATTTTCAGCCAATCGCGAACGGCGGCGATTTCACCAAAGGGAATTCCCGTTTGGGTCATCCCGAACGGGCCCGGATTCATGCCGATAAAAACGACCCGCTTTTTGCTGTCCCCGTATTTTTGCAAATACAATTCATGCGCGGCCCAGGCGTAATCGAGCGGGTTATAGACGTGGGTGACCGGAAGGCTGAATTTCAAACGGTCAACCTGTTTCGCGAGATCACGCGCCACCGCGATGAGTTCCCGGCTGATTTTAGCGTCGCTCACGCTTTACTATAAGAGCGCGTGTGAGCCGTCGCAGAACGGCTGGCCTTCGGTGCGCTTGCAACCGCACCAGGCGACCGTGCGGGCGGCGGTAATTTCGGTTTTGACCGGGGTGAAACTCGTGCCTTTGTGCGAGCCGTCGCAGAACGGCTGCGTTTTGGACTGTCCGCACGCGCACCAGTAATAGGTACCGGGTTCGCATTTTTGGACGTACGGCTGTTTTTGGGGAGTGGCTGGTTCGCTCATGGATTCTTTTTAGCCGCAGGCGATAGCGGCGGCAATCAATTTATTTTAACAATTTGGTTAACTCGGCGAACTGCTCCAGGCTCAATTTTTCGGCGCGTTCCTGCAGGGAAATATCGAGCGTGGCAAACGCCGATTTTAATTTTTCTTCCGGCCAGTCTGCTTTAAGCAATTTGAGCATCATTTTCCGGCGTTGCGAAAAGGCGCGTTTGACGATTTTGACAAAGGCCGGACGCAAATCCTCCGGCAACAAGGGCTGTTCGCGTCGTTCCAAGACGACACATCCGGAATCCACGTCCGGCTCGGGGAAAAAGGAGCCCGGAGGAATTTTGAAATAATCGCGCGGCTCGAAGTCCAGTTGCACGAGGAGGGTCAAAATGCCGTAATCATCTTCATCCGGGCTGGCGGCGATGCGGCGGGCCACTTCGAGCTGGAGCGTCACCACAATTCTTTTCGGCGCGCGCGGGCCGCAGGCGAGTTCCACCAGGATTGGTGAGGCGACCGAGTATGGCAGATTGGAAACGATTTTCCAATCGCTCCAATCGCGCGGCTCGTTCCTGAGAAAATCGAGCGCGTCGTCATAGAGCAATTCCAGCCGGGTTTTCTGAAAGCGCTCGCCGAGAAACGCGAGCAGGCGGGCGTCGATTTCAACGGCTAAAACATGGCCGGCATTCTGCAAAAGCATCTCCGTAAGCGGACCGAGGCCGGGGCCAATTTCCAGGATTTTGTCATTACTCGAGAGCTCAGCGGCCTGGACGATGCGTTGCAGTTGATTCTGGTCGTGCAGAAAATTCTGGCCGAGGGACTTGGTGAGCAGGATCCCGTTGGCATCCAGAATCTGCCGCATTTCGTTCAACTTCATTACAACGAGGCTAACGTTTCGGTCAGCGCTTTCACTGTTTTCGCCAGTTGGGCTTTGCTAATGGTAAGCGGCGGGGTGAAGCTGATGACGTTGCCGTGTTCGCCTTCGGGCAGGAGAATGTAGCCGCGGCGCAGCATTTTTTTAATCGCCGCAAAGGTGTCAACGGTGGCAGGAGCGCCATTAGGTAAATGAAGTTTGAGACCAGCCATCAAGCCCAGGCCGCGAGCGACCGTTTTTAATCTCTTCGTCTTAATCTTATTTAGCTCAGCCAGGAGAAACTGGCCCAGTTCCGCGCTCTGTTCACACAGATGGAGCCGCCGAATTTCTTTGATTTGCGCCAGCGCCATCGCGCAGCCGACGGGGTTGCCGAGAAAGGTGCTGGTATGAATGGCTTCGCCTTCAGACGCCGGCCAGGCTTCGTCCATTAAATCCGACTTGCCTACGCACGCAGCCAGCGGGAAGCCGCCGGTGAGGGCTTTGCCGAGGCAGATTAAATCCGGGACCACACGGTTATGCTCGCAGGCGAACCACTTCCCGGTACGGCCAAAGCCAGTGTAAACTTCATCCACGATCAGGAGCGCGCCAAAGTCATCGCACATCCTGCGGAGCAACGGCAAGAATTCCGGCGGCGGGACGACGATGCCGCCGCGCGCCTGGACGGGTTCGACAAGGACCGCACCGATGCGCTGGCTCTTGAGAAAATGCCAGATGAGTGATTCAGTCGTCGCGAGGTCATTGCTCCAATTCGGAAAAGGCACGAACTTGGCAAATTCGCGCAATTGAGAGCGGAAGGGCTGACGGAAAAAATCACGATGAGTGACGTTGAGTGTGCCGTAGCCCAATCCATGATAACCGCCGGTGAAGGCGAGAACGCCTTTTTTTTCCGTGGCCAGCATGGCGGTCTTGAGCGCTGCCTCGACGGCTTCAAAGCCGGAATTGCAAAAAATGGTTTTGCCGGGGGAACGGGTCCAGCGTTCGAAGGTGAACCGGCTCAGTTCGCGAGCGAGTTCGGCTTTGCGTGCGTGGGGATGGACATCGCCCATGGCGTGGGGCAATCGCGCCATTTGTTTCTGGCCCGCCTTGACAACATTCGAGTTGGCGTGGCCCGCGGCGGCAACGCCGAAGGCCGCGGTCAGGTCGAGATATTTTTTCCCTTCGGCGTCCTGGACCTGCACGCCTTTGGCGCGCTCCCAAACAATCGGCCAGGAGCCATCGCGCGGGGCAAAAAGGACATTTTGTGATTCGTAATCGCGGAGTAAATTCAGTGTTTCCGTAGTGGTCATGGATTTACGATTTTAGATTTACAATATAATGTCGGCTTAAATTCGACGCATCCTAAACGGTAAATGATAAATCGCAATTTTTAAACGCCTCTTTGTTCCGGCGGCCAAATGATTTTATGCAGTTGCGCCTGGAACCGGACCGGCAGGGCATCGGCAATAATCTTTTCCACGAGGTCGCGGCGGGAAATGGGCGTCAGGCCGGAGGGAACTCTTTTAAGGGATTTATTTTGTTGTTCCGGGGCCAATGGATGGACCCACGAAAACAGCAATGGACAGATTTTTGCCAGGTGATATTTGGCCATCTGCTCCTTGGCCCACTCATAATCTTCAAGCGTGCCAATAACAAATTTGATTTCATCGGTCGCCTTCAGATGAGCGATATTTTCAAAACGATTGCGCTCAACCTCCCCGCTCGATGGGCACTTTAAATCCATGATGCGGCGAACCCGGGCGTCCACCTTGGCGATGTCATGCGCGCCGCTGGTTTCGAGCAGGACGATAAAGCCCTCATCACAAAGCTGTTTCATCAAGGGCAGTGAATTTTTCTGGAGCAGCGGTTCGCCGCCGGTCAATTCGACCAAAGGAAGAGGCTGGTCGTGGAACGGCGCGGCTAAATTTTTGATTTCACTCAAAATTTTCGCAAACGCCATCTTCTTACCTTCCGTGAAGGCATACGCTGTGTCGCAATACGAACAGCGCAAGTCACACGCCGTCAGGCGGATGAAAATGCACGGCAGGCCGGCGAAGGTGCTTTCCCCCTGCAAGCTGAGATAGATTTCGTTGATGACGAGCGTGTCCGACACCGGAGAAGTGTAGCCGTTTTCCGGCAAATGGCGAACATCTTAGTGAGAGCCAAAGATGGAAAAGTGATTTGAAAAATGGTATTCTTTGGAAAGGAATGGCGTGAAAAAGCTACTCAAGGGATATTTTGCTCTTATTTGTGTTTGGGCCGCGTTTAGTTGCGCGGCCACGCGGGCGCAGGATCTGGGCATGGTGGGTATTAATCTCCTGCGGGAGGTGGGAACGAATTTAAATGGCTCGGGCGTTCGCGTTGGCCAGCCGGAAGCAGACAACTCCAGCACCAATGATTGGGAAATTAACCCGAATACCGTCATGGAACCCACCAACCTCTTCACGTGGTATTCCAACGGCGTTTCCAAAACAACTTTTCCGAATTCGCTAGGTATTGAATCAGGGCACGCCTACCAGGTGGCTTACAGTTTTTATATGCAGGCTTCGGGGGTGGCTACGAACCTGGCCCACGTGGACAATGTGGAGGCCGATGACTACTACAATAATTACCTGGCCAAATCGAAACTTCTGGCGCTCAACACAACCGATCTGGTGGTCAATCAAAGCTACACTTTTGGCGTAGAGCCCGCGAATGTCCAGGAAACGATAGACTCGGTGTACGATAATTATTCCCTGCAATTTAGAACCTTATTCGTTTCGGGTGCCAACAATGGCGGGCAGGTTTGTGCTCCCGCCACTTGCTACAATGGCATCGGCGTAGGCGCTTATGGCGGCAATTCCAGCGTGGGCCCGACGGTTGATAACGGACGTTGCAAGCCGGACATTGTCGCTCCCGCACCGGAGACAAGCTTTTCCACGCCGCAAGTTTCGGGCGCCGCGGCTATCCTGATACAAGCGGGCCTGCGCGGCGATGGCGGCAACGCCACCAATTCCGCGGCGAACATGCTCACCGTCAAAGCGCTCCTGTTGAATGGCGCGGTGAAGCCGGGTGATTGGACGAACACGCCGCCCTCGCCATTGGATTACCGTTATGGGGCAGGCGTGTTGAATGTCTTTAATTCCTGCGAAGAGCTTGCATTTGGCAAACATGGCTATGTTTTCTCATCCAACATCCCCATGAGCACGGCGCATCCACCGGTCGCAACGGCTGCTTCTGTTCCCGTTTTAAGCGGCTGGGATTACAATACGAATATCAGCACTTCATCCATGGACGCGGTGAACCATTATTTTTTCAATATCACCAATGCCACGCCAGGCGCGACGTTCACGCTTACTTCAACACTTGTTTGGAAGCGGCACCAGAGCCAGACGGCCATTAATAATCTCGCGCTGTACCTTTACAACGCAGCTAACAGCAATCTCGTAGCAGCAAGCACGAGCGTGGTGGATAATGTCCAGCATGTATTCGTTCCCCGGCTGGCGCAGGGCCGTTATGATTTGCAGGTATGGAAAGCCGGCGGAGGAAGCATTGTCACTACTAACGAACCGTACGCGCTGGCATGGCAAATGACTTCAACCTCCCTCAGCATTACCCGGTCCGGGGCGAGCCGGTTTTTGAGCTGGCCGGTTTATCCGGCAGGTTTCACCGTTGCCAGCGCCCCAGGTTTGAATTCACCAATTAACTGGAACACCAACAACTTTTTTGCACCGGCCTATTCAAACAACCAGAACATCGTTTGGTTAAGCCCAACGAACAGCGCGCAATTCTTCCGGTTGCAGATGCCGGATTTTTAAACCCTCACCGCTGCCGTCCAGCAGTTTGCGCCGAACTGGGATTTAAATTTTTCGATGAGGGATTCGGCAGCGGCGAGGTTTTCACAAATGGCAAACGTAGTTGAACCGCTCCCGGACATGAGCGCGGCCAGCGCGCCGTTGGCCAGCAGAAATTCCTGGTACAATTGCAGGATGGGAAATTTCTCAAACGCAGGCGCTTCGAGTGAATTATAAAATTCCACGGCGGCGGTTTTAAGATCGCTGGTTTGCAGGAGTGAAATCAATTTTTGCGCGCGGCCGGTTTGCCCATTCAATGCAGCCGGAAAACGTGCCAGATTTTTGTAGGCCCAAGGCGTCGCGATACCGAAGCCGGGATGGATCAGCAGAAACGCCTTGCCCTCGAGCGCGGGGAATTTTTCCAAGGATTCGATTTTCTCGCCACGACCAATTCCCAACGCCGGTTTGTCCTGCAGGAAAAACGGAATGTCCGAACCCAGGGAGGTGGCGATTTCAAACAGTTTTTCCGTGGCCACTGGTTGACCGAAGAGTTCATTCAACGCGAGAAGAGTGGTCGCGGCGTTGCCGCTGCCGCCGCCGAGGCCCGCCGCCATGGGAATTTTCTTTTCTAAATGAATTTTGACACCGGCAGAAATTCCGGACGCGGCCAGGAATTTGTCCGCCGCACGATAGACCAGATTCTCCGGGCCGACCGGCAAAGTTTTTTCGCTGCAGGACAGTTCAATGCCTTTGCCCGCGCGTTCGAAGGTGATTTCATCGCACAGATTGACGGGTTGCAGGACGGTTTCGAGCTCATGAAACCCGTCGGGGCGGCGGCCAAGGATGTTCAACAGCAAATTAACTTTGCTGGGAGATTTCTTTAACATGGCCTGGCACAGGAAATTTGTGAGTTGCTGAACACGGGGCAAATTAGCAAATCCGCCCGCAGGGTTGAAGCGAAAACGGCCCGTTACTTCGGCGTGTTTTTGAACATTTGCGCCAGCTCGCAATCCGAATTCCAGTACCAGCCGCGAAATAAAACGATATCGCCGCTGTGCCAGGCGACCGTGACCTGGTCCGGAGAGGCGTCGCTGACATCGAGCACTTCAAAGGATTGAGGAAAGAGCTTCCACGCCAGGGCCGAAGAGACGCCGGCATCTTTGCGCAGGGAAACGTAAGGCGCACTGAATGCCTGGTAAGGCAAATAATGATGCTCGGGAATCAAGAGGACGTCCGGCCGTTGTGCAGCCAGCCGGCGCAATTGCAACGCCTCGTCCGGCCGGAATATTCCGTACGTGGAATCGATATAAAACAGCGTGGCGCCCCAGTTCGTGCGCGCGTAATCAATTTTATCGAGCAGGAGTTGTTTCATGTCCAGCACGACGGCTTGCCGGGGAACCCCGTGATCAAAGACCAGTTGCTGCGGGCGGATAGTCACGCCAACACGCAGGCCGGCGTCGCGGAATCGTTTAAAAAATTCCGCCGCCTCCGGCGCCATTTCCGGCGCGAGGGCTTTGACAAAACGAGGGTCGCCAATATAACTGATATTATGAGGGTATTCTTCTCCTTCAATGTTCCAGACAATCACGCCTTGCGCCCCGGCACGCTTGAGCACAGCGATGCTTGAATCGGCGTAATCCATCAAGGCTTTTTTGAACCGTTCCTGGCCACCCGGTCCGGTGACGTCCAGGTTTGGGTCACTGAACCAGCCGCGCGGATTTTTGGCGGAAGCATGGTAATTTGAAGCCGGAAACAAGGCGCCAATTGGGCGGCGATCCGGCCATTGGACGCCCATCGGCCAAACCAGCCACGCGATAATCGCCACTATCAAAAGCAGTGCAGCAGCGCCAATGACGATTTTTTTGTTCGAACGCCGGGGAAAAGGAACGAGTTGTTTGCAAGCCGGGCAGCTGATCTTATCGCCCCGAAATCGAGTGGAGCAGGTAAAAGATTTCCCACACTGCGGGCAGGTCATCTTTAATTTAGCCATAGTAATGCGCCGGGACGCAATGGGTTAGGAAACCAAAAAAACTGAAATCCGGCAAATGATTCTTCAGCCACGGTGATTGCTGCCCGGCGGTCGCCAGAATTTTTTACACCGCCACGTTATTCGTACCGTAAGGCGCGGGCGCGGGAAGGGCTTTGGAACCGGACATCCCCGCCAGGACCTGTTTCAAAACATCTTTCAACTCATGTTCTTTAAAGGGCTTGGGAATGTACCCGTCCATGCCGGCGGCCAGGCAGAGCTCGCGGTCGCCTTCCATGGCGCAGGCTGTCACGGCAATGACATACGTATGGGGAAGATTTTCGGCGCGCTCGATTTCGCGGATTTTTTGGACCGTCGCGTAGCCATCCATCTCGGGCATCTGGCAATCCAATAAAATGATCCGATATTTTTTCTCACGCCAGGCGTTGATAACTTCCACACCATTGATAGCCACGTCCACGCGGCAGCCGATTTTGGTGAGCTGGCGCATTTCGACGAACTGGCTGATTTGATTGTCTTCACCCAGAAGGACTTCCGTGCCGTTGAAAATGTTCGTGTCATCGGCCGTGAGCAATTGCGGGCTCGACGTTTTATCAGCCAGAAGCTTGCCGGTCTTTTGCTTTTGTAAGCGTAACGTAAACCAAAAGGTCGAGCCTTTGCCGGGAACGCTGTCCACGCCGATTTCACCGCCCATCAATTCCGTGAGCCGTTTGCAGATGGCGAGGCCAAGGCCGGTGCCGCCGAACTTGCGCGTTGTGGAAGTGTCCGCCTGGGTAAAGGACTGGAACAGTTTTTTCTTGGTTTGTTCCGAAAGACCAATGCCGGTGTCATGAATGGAAAAGCGCAAACGGCATTCTTCGTCGGACTGGCCGATTTGCGTGACTTCGAGGGTGACGCCGCCCTTCTCGGTAAATTTAACGGCATTGCCCAAAAGGTTAAGAAGGATTTGCCGAATCCGGGAAGGATCGCCGATGAGCTGTCGCCAGATTTGCGGCGCGATGGAATATTCCAGGGCGAGTTTTTTCTCCCGTGCGCGCGGCGCCAGCAATTCGACGGCGCTTTTGATAGTCTGGGACAAATCGAATTCCAGGTTTTCCACGGTCATCTTGCCCGCTTCAATCTTAGAGAAATCCAAAATGTCGTTGATGATCACCAGGAGCGCATCGGCGCTGATCTGGATGGTTTGGACGTAGTCGCGCTGTTCGGCGGTGAGGGTAGTATCGAGCAACAAATTGGCCATGCCAACGACGCCGTTCATCGGGGTGCGAATTTCATGGCTCATGTTCGCCAGAAATTCGCTCTTGGCCTTGCTGGCCACGAGCGCGCCTTCGGCCATGTGCTGGGCCTTTTCAGTAGCGATTTTCAAAAGATTATTGGCGGTCGCCAGGTCGAGGTTGGTTTTTTCCAATTCAGCGGTCCGGCTACGCACCATCTTTTCCAGGTCTTCGAGGCGCATTTTAGCCTGATAATAAAGATGCCATTTTTCCGTCATGGAAATGGCCAGTTGCAGGACTTCAATGTTATCGAAAGGCTTCTTCAAAATCACGAGACGATCGGAATAGCCGAGCCGCTTGAGCATGTCTTCCCACGAATAATCGGAATAGGCGGTGCAGATGACGACCTGGAGATCAGGATATTTTTGCCAGATTTGCGAAGTGGTTTCCACGCCATCCCAGCCGGGAGGCATGCGCACGTCCACAAACGCCATGGCATAGGGGCGGCCTTCCTGGAGGCTTTTCTCAATCGCCTGGAGCCCTTCCTGTCCCTGCATCGCGGAATCAATTTCAAACTGCGGCAATTCTGCTTTGGCCGCTTCGGTGCCGAACAAGGCGGCTTCGGCCTTGGTGAGATGGTCGGTCTCCATCGTTTTCTTGCCTAGAATCTTTTTGAAGTCGTCGTGAATGGCCTTGTTATCGTCAATGACCAGAATGCGATGGTTATTGTCAGAGTCAAAGTTGCTCATAAGACACCTATTTTTTGCCGTTGTTTTTACCGCTGTTGACCGGAAGCTCTAAAGTAAACGCGGCGCCGCGACCGGGTCCCTCGCTGAAGGCGCTCAGGGAGCCGCCCAGTTCCTTGGCCACGATCGCGCCATTGTGGAGGCCAAAGCCATGCCCTTCTTTGCGCGTAGTAAAACCGTGGTTGAAGATGCGCGTTAAATTTTCCGGCGCGATGCCGATGCCGTTATCAATGACGGAGATTTTGACTTTGCCATCTCCATTGGAGACGCGAAGAGTAATTTGTTTGTCGTTCTCTCCCCGGTCATCACAGGCATATTTGGCATTGCGAATCAGGTTCACAAGGATTTGCAGCACCTTGTGTTTCTCGGTCAGGATCGGCGGGACATCGGCGAAGTCGCGGATAATCCTTATATTATGGCGGGTCATCGCGCCTTTGTTTAACTGCATGGCGTCTTCGACCAGGCCAACCACCGGCAGGTTTTCCGCCACGCCAATGGTCCTGGCGTAGTTTTGCTGGGTGGTGACAATATCTTTGATGTGCATGATATTGCCGCCC
>DATJXK010000069.1:0-5074 GCA_035500235.1 Pseudomonadales bacterium
AGTTTGCGGATTTTGCACTCCATTCATGCCATTATTTCCGTTTATGGTGTTACCGGGCGTAACCGCAGTGGGCGTACTGGGAGCAGCCGGAGCTACCTGGCCGCCTTGCGCGCTTCCGGCAACTCCGGCGGACGAACCGCCGGCAGACGCGCCAGCACTTCCTCCCGCCGCCCCGCCGCCACCTCCACCGCCGGCTGCATTGCTTATGTTACTCATCGCGGTAAAACCAGCGATGACCATACAAAGAAGAGTTTTAGTTTTCATAATTATCTTCAAGCACTGGAGGTGCCAATGCTACTGGTAGGGCAAACCAGCGAAGGGAGAAGCGTTTGTCATTTGCCCACGGTGGACTGGCCGCATTTTGCAAGCTTGAACATATGCTATCATGCATATGTCCATCTTAGTTATCGGGGCACTGGCCCGTTGCATTGTTTAGAAAAAAACTATGAAACGACGCTGGTTCGGTATAAGACGATTGTGGCTACCCCTCAAAAGAGGGGTGGTTTACGAGCTGTGGTTGCGCTTAACTTTAAGACAAACAGAGCAATTGAGTTAATCTATAACTGAAGCGGGAAGCTTTTATCATTTTAAGTTATGCGCCGGAGAGAATTTATTCAGAACACGCTAGGCAGCGTTGCGATGCTGGCTGCCGCGAAGATGTCCAGCAGTCTGGCTTTGGCCGGCGAAGTATCTTCCTCGCCCACCAATACCCCGGTATCGCCGGAGAGCGAAAACTCCACTTCTCCCAAACTGCGTGGAGTAAATCTCGGTGCCTGGCTCGTTTTGGAAAAATGGATGACCCCCGATACTTACAGCGGCACGGACGCTGAGGACGAATACACCCTCTGCCTCGACCTGGGCGACAAAGCCAAAGATCGCCTGAATCGCCATCGCGATACCTTTATCACTGCCGACGATTTTCAATGGATAAAAAAGTCTGGCTTAAACGCTGTTCGCCTTCCCGTGGGGTATTGGGCACTTGAAGCGCCTAAGCCATACGTCGAGTGTTCGAGTTACATAGATTTTGCCCTCGACCAATGCCAGCAAAACGATTTGAAGCTGCTGCTGGATTTGCACGGCGCGCCGGGCAGCCAAAACGGCTGGGACCACAGCGGACGCATGGGCCCAATTAACTGGCCCAAAGACCCCCAAAACGTCCAGGAGACATTGCGGGTGATCGAAAGTTTTGCCCAAAAATACGGCGGCCATCCCGCGCTTTATGGCATTGAGTTGTTAAATGAGCCGCGGCCTGAAGTGCCCCTGGATATTCTACAGCAGTATTACATAGACGGCTACGCGCGCGTAAGAAAACATGCCAATCCCAATGTGGTCGTGGTCATTCATGATTCCTTCAGGCCGCTTGCGTGGAAAAATTTCATGCGGCAGCCCGAGTTCAACAATGTCGTTTTGGACACTCACCTCTATCAATGCTTTGATAAGGCTGCAAAATCACGCACCGCCCTGGAGCAACTGACGTTTTCCCTGAATCGCAAGACCGCGCTGGATGAGATGCAACAACAGGAATTGCCGACGCTCGTCGGCGAATGGTCATTGTCATTGCCTTACAAAGCCATGTCCGGCCTTTCCAGCGTGCAAAAAGAATCCACCACTAGAGGGTATGCCGGCACGCAACTCCTAAATTACGAAGCCACTCGCGGCTGGTTTTTCTGGAGTTACAAACTGCAGGACAATTCTGATTGGCACTTCCGCCATTGTGTCGAACGCGGCTGGCTGCCTTCCAACTTCGACGCCTGACCCGGCATCTTACAGGTGGATCAAGCCGCGCTGGATGGCCACGGTCACAGCTTCTGTGCGGTCCGCCGCGTGCAGCTTGTAAAGAATACTCTTCAAATAACCTTTCGCCGTGTTTTGAGTAATATTTAGCACGCTCGCGATTTGTTTATTGGCCAGCCCCTTGGCCATCTCGTGCAATACCACCAACTCACGCGGTGTAAGTGGCTCATAAGTTTTTCGCGCTTGCAACCGTTGCTCTACCTCAATCGGGATCCACGGTTCCCCGGCGGCCACTGAGCGTATCGCCGGGATTAAATACTTATCCGTCGAGTTTTTGAGAACGTATCCCTGTGCCCCGGACTCAAGCGCGCGGGAGATGTCTTCGTCTCCATCAAACGCCGTCAGCATTACAATGCGCGCGTCTCCGGATTGGGCCTTAATCTCCCTGGCCGCCTCAACCCCGTTTTTCAACGGCATTCGTGAATCCAACAGAACCAGATCGGGTTTGTGCTTTTTAAATAATTCCACCGCCTGCACGCCATTCGCAGCTTCGGCGATGACTTCCATATCCGGCTCATCATTGATGATGGCGATTACGCCCATACGGACAACATAATGATCGTCGGCGACCAAAATTTTTATATTAAACTCTTTCTTCATATTTCTCCGCCTCTTCCTGACGCCCCTGGCCATTACCGCTATTTTGACTGATGGGAACCTCCACGCGCACGCACGCGCCTGCGCCGGGTGTGCTGCTGATATTCGCCGCGCCGTTCATGCGTTCAGCCCGTTCACGGATGCCCAACAACCCGAAATGCCCCTCATTCGGCCCGTCACATTTTTCCGGATTAAAACCTTTTCCATCGTCTTTGATTTGCAGTACAACCTTTTCGGGACTGAATTGGAATTCCACCTTCACGGTATTTGCGCCCGAATGCTTCACGGCATTGGTTATCGCCTCCTGCGCAATACGCAACAAATTCTCTTCAAATGTTTCAGGCAAAGGCCTTACTTCGCCTTCTGTATTAATTTGCACCTGGATGCCGGCATCATGCGCGATCTGCTGGCTGGTGATATTTAATGCATTAACCAGATCGAACTTCTCCCCCGCCCTGCTGCGCAAACCCCAAACCGAACGGCGCACATCCGTTTGGCCCTGGCGGGTCAAATTCCGGGCCAATTTAAGATGATGAGACGCATTGTCCGGGTTTTTTGCAAAGTGATTGGCGACGCGATCCAATTGCAGAGCAATTCCCGTAATGGTTTGTTCCAGGGTGTCATGCAACTCCTGCGCCAGCCGCGTTCGTTCCGTCAAAACCGCCCGGAACTGCAGTTCTGTTTCCTTGCGCGCGGTCATTTCAACTTTCAGTTGCTTCGTGCGCTCCGTCACCCGCCATTCAAGCAAATCATGCGCCTGCTGCAACTCATTCTGCGCGGACTCCTTCTCCACAACCAAGGATTCCAACTTTGAATTTTTCTTAGACACCATGACCGACCAACTGATGGCCAGGAGCAAAACACCTGAAAGAATTCCCATGCTGGCCAGCAGATGCCGGGTCGTCAGCCAGCTCGGCTTTTTCAGAATGCTCACACTATGTGACGCCGGAAGCAGAATGTGCAGGGATTTGATCTTCCCATCCTCATCGCTTTCCAACATGCATATACCCTTCACCTCAACCTCGCTGCCAATCGGGATGGACGTTAAAAAATCTTTTGGTTCGGTAGTGTCTTTCTCGGCAGCAAATAAGAGATTGGAAGAATTCTGGAGCACAAGCGTCGTTTGGATGACCGGTTTATTGGCAGTTCTCCCAATGCCCTGGGCCATGCGATCCACGAGGACGCCTTTCACATTAACATAGTCCGCATGATGCAATCCTTTCATCAAATCCGGAACCATTACCTCCCTGGGCATCAGCTTCGTTCGCGGCTCACTCGTTTTACGGAAAACCGCATCTTCCAGTACGGGCAAATAGTTATCAACCGCCGGGAAACCCACGGCCTCGACGACGTCCCCGGGAAGAACTGGCACGGCCAGTTTGCTTTTCACCTGCAAGCCGCCGGTAGCATCCTGCAAGAACAGGTCCTGGCCAATTCTTTGATAAGTGACCACGCCTTTGACATGAACTTGTCCGTTTGCCAAACGGTCTCTACGATACTGTGCGATCGCATTTAGAGGGGCTAATGGTTGATCATACGGATTTACCGACGCCGCTTCTTCGACAATAAAATCATCTGGCTGGGTCACATATAATGTTACCGTGACAAAATGCCGCAGGGCCGTATGTGCCGGGGCATTATATGCAGTCGCCGCGGTCCCTTTCAGAAGTACTTTGGCGCCGATCAGTGACTGCAGTGCTATCCCCTTCGGAAGAGCCAAATAGGCATGAAACCGGTATCCGCCAGATGCCAATTCTATCTCCAAATCATTTCCGACCAATTGCGCATCACGCACCACGCCTGATATAGCAACACGCTGGCTGTCTTCTACCCCGGACATCAATTCCTCGATCGTAACTGGTTTGGCCTCAGGCAATGGCGCGGTGCCCAATTTCTTCCATATCGGTTTGGTAATACACGGGGCATATCCGCCGGCGCGGGTGATACCTGAAATTTCCACAAGATCGCCCACGGCCGGCTGGCGGGTTCTATTTTCCACGAAGACTCCGCCGCTATTATCCTGGACAAAAAACCTGCCGGACCAATTAGTTTCCGCCACTGTCACAACTCCTTGGATAGAAACGGGAATTCCCACGGATGCCTGATCATCCGGAAGCGCCAAAACATCTGCCGCATTTCTCAGCACCATATTTGTTTGCACCCCGGCTGCGGCGAAGGCGTGCACTTCCCCAAATAAAACAAACAGTACCGATACTGTGGCTATGAGCCATCTATAGAGCATGGTGATTTGTTCAACAGCTTAGTTCATGCGATTACTTTTCCCCACCCCCCCAAAGAGGGGTAGTTACGATACTTTAAACACGATAAGTTAGCACACACATCAGCCCGTTAGAAATGATAAATGAACGTTGTCAGAACAGTTTCTTGAAAACAACCATATTCCAGACCTCACCAAAAACTATGAAAGCCCGCTGTTATATGAACCTCATTAAAATGTTTTCCTTTTCGCGCATGGCGGTGGCTATGGCTGCTGTGCTTGTCTCCACATTGTCTGCCGGCGCGGCAAGCTATACCTGGAACGCGACGAGCGGTAATTGGAGCACGCCGGCTAACTGGAACCCGGCTACGCCCTTCAGCGGCCCGCAGTCAACCGACACGGTCATCTTTGCCAACGCGGATGAGTCAACCAGCACGAACATAGTCAACAATATGGTAGATTCGG
>DATJXK010000070.1:0-9047 GCA_035500235.1 Pseudomonadales bacterium
CCGGCGCCTGGGCCCGTTGCGCGCGCATTTTTTCGGCCTCGATAATGGACTGGGCGCGGCGCAAGTCTTCCTGTTTGCTGGTGCTGATGACCAGATAATCGAAGTTTTTCCACTGGACGATTTCCTGCCGGGCGGCCGCCACGCGTTTGCGAATGACTTCGGGGGAATCGGCGGCGCGGTTTTTCAAGCGGCGCTCGATTTCGGAAATGGAGGTGGGCGTTAGAAAAATGGTGACCAGGGCCTGCTTCAATTCAGGCACTGCCTGCGCCTGTTCGCGAATGGTGGCGGCGCCCTGGACATCCACGTTCAATAATACATCCTTGCCCGCGCGCAGTTTATCAAGCAATTCGGATTTCAGCAGGCCGTAGCTGTTGCCATAGACGGTGGCATGTTCCAGGAAATTTCCCGCCTGAACCCGTTTCAAAAAATCCTGGGCTTTGAGGAAATAGTAATCCGCGCCATTTTTTTCCCCGGAGCGCGGTGGACGGGTGGTGCAGGTGATGGCGCGGACCATGTTCCGGCGCGCGCGGAGCAATTGCCGGCACAGGGTTGTCTTGCCGCCGCCGGAGGGCGCGGAGATTAAAATGAGAAGCGGGTTGGTTTTGGCTTTCTTCATTCCACGTTTTGCGCCTGCTCGCGGAACCGTTCCAATTCCGCCTTGAGGGTGACCACTTCGCGGGAAATAACCGCGTCGTTGGCCTTGGAGCCGATGGTGTTGATTTCGCGGTTCATTTCCTGCGCGAGAAAATCCAGCGTGCGGCCGACGGGTTCGGAGGATTTCCGGCAATCTTCGAACTGCTGGAAATGGCTTTGCAGGCGGGTCAATTCTTCCGAGATATCCGAGCGATCGGCAAAGAGGACGATTTCCTTTAATAAACGTTCGTCATCGGGGGCAATGTTCTCAAGGCCGGCGCTTTTGATGCGTTCGAGCAGTTGTTGGCGGTAATTCTCAGCGGTCAATGGGGCCTGCTTGTGGATTTTATCCACGGACTTGCGCATGATGCCGATGCGCGCTGTCAGGTCACTGGCTAAATGTCCGCCTTCGCGCTCGCGCATTTTTACGAGAGCGCCGAGCGCCTGGGCGAGGGCTTTTTCCACCGCGGGCCAGACTTTGTCCGCTTCCACCAATTCCTCGTCGCTTTGAAAAACGCCGGGGGCGCGGACGATTTGGTCAAGTGTCACGCCGTTGGGAATCTTTAATTGTTTGGCGAGTTTGGTGAGTTCCGTGGCATAGGCTTCGGCCAGGCTTTTGTTAATGTGCATGCGGGCGGAGATTTTTCCTTCAGCGGCATGAACGGCGATGCGGGCAGTCACACGGCCGCGGCCGATGCGGGCGTTGATGGCGTCGCGCACCTGGGCTTCGAGCATTTCCAGTTCGCGCGGAAGATTTACGGAAATTTCGGACTGGCGGCGGTTGACCGCGCCCAGTTCGACGGTGATTTTGAAACCGTCGCGGGCGCATTCGCCGCGTCCATAACCCGTCATGGATTTCATGGCGGGGAGGATGGAGGAATTTCCAATTTGATGCGAATAAATTCGCCAAAAGCCGTCGCCAAAAATTAGATGGTTCTTACTGCACCTTCAATGGCTTCCGCAAGCTCTCCATCAAATATCTCTGTGCCGTCGTCGGTTTGCTGTAGTTTCCCTTTTGCTATTGGCAAAAGATGTTCAACTGCAATTTTTTGCCGCAACAAAACAGCGAGTTCCTCTCTTGATAAATTCTGTATGGGCTTATGCCAAGCGTCCCTGCAACGGGTGATCAAACCACTTTCCCAATTAGGTTCAATCCATGGGCCTAGTAAATTAGAAAGTGAATTATGTTCTGCCTTCACCGTTATATCGAACGCTTGTTGCAGATCAAAATCCCTCAATATCTCATCACTTCGGTGGGCCTTGTTTTTTTCCGGCGATGGCGCCAGCCAGCATCCCGATGCCAAAGATGAGAAGCACGATGCCCCAGATGAGATCAATGTTGACGCCTGGCAGGCGGGGGGAGGCGCCGCCGGAGAAGCTGGTAATAACGAGGAGCACGCCAATGAGCGTGAACATGAGGCCAATTGGCCAGCGAATATCGAGTCCCATAATTTTAGTTTGGTTTCGTTTTTAAAATTTACCAGAAAATGATGTTCAGGATGACGCAGCAGACGAGCAGAATTGTGGCCAGTACCGGCGGGCGCAGGAGGAAGTGAGTTTCATCGTCCTTGAGCTTGGGCGTGAGCGAATAGACCAGTCCTTTGAGTTCTTCGTCCGTCTTGGTGCGGGCGGTGGCCAGGGAAATTCCGGTGGTGAAAATGAAGCAACTGGCAAAGGCGAAGCTCGCCAGCCAGAAATTTTGCGCCATGCTGCTCGGCAAAATGCAACTAGCGGGAATGGTGCTGTGCCCGAGGAAATGCCAGAGGTAAGCGCCCTGGAGGCCCGGCGTGCCACCGGTATAAATCGTCAGCGAATGAAACAACGCCGAGGTGCACGTCCCAATAATCAATCCATAGAAAGCGCCGGTGCCGGTGGTGCGCGCCCAGAACATGCCGAGCAGGAACGTGGCAAACAGCGGAGCGTTTACAAAGCCGAAGACCAATTGGATGACGTTCATCGCATTGGAATAATGGCTCGAAAAATACGCGCAGAAAATGCTCAGGATGATGCCGACCACCGTCGAGGCCTGCCCGACGACGAAATAATGCCGGTCGGTTTTACTCGGCGCGAGGTAGGCCTGATAAAGGTCATAAGTCCAAATCGTATTGAACGCCGTCACGTTTCCAGCCATGCCAGACATGAAGGAGGCGAGCAGGGCGGTGAGCGCGAGGCCCAGCAAACCTGCCGGGCAATATCGTTCAATCAACGAAAGGGTCACGCCATTGTAGTAGGTATCGGTGACGGCATCCTGCAATTTCGTTTTCAAGTCGTCGTCTGAGAGCGCTGACGTGCTGTTGGCCTGGATGATAGCGGTGAGTTTGGCCGGGTCCATGCCGAGGCCTACGTCCGCTTTTATTTTTTCCACCGCCGCAGGGGCGTTGTCCGGCGCCGCTGCTTTTACATCAGCAACGGCGTAGCTCATTTTCGTGGCCGAAATCGCCACAGGGGGCAGGCGGTAATCTTTGCCCGGCATGACGGCCAAGGCCACGGCGACCATGCCCGGCAGGATTACAATTGCCGGAAAAAGCATCTTAGGAACGGCGGCAATCAGCGGGGTACGACGCGCGGCACTCATGTTTCTGGCCGCCATTGCGCGTTGCACGACGAGGAAGTTGGTGCACCAGTAGCCAAAGCTCAAAACGAAGCCAAGGCCGAACACAATCGGGAATACGCCCACGCCCATGGGGTTATGTTCCGGCCCGGCAATGATGGGGGTCCAGGCATGGCTCCAGGCGCCGGAGTTGTATGCTTTATCACCCAAATAAAGCGCCGAGGGATTTTGCGCCACGACGGAGAGCTTTTCCTTCAACGTGCTCCAGCCGCCGACTTCTTTTAATCCCAGCCAAACCACCGGTGCGAAGCCGAGCACAATCATGAAAAACTGCAGCACTTCGGTGTAGATGGCCGAGGTCAAACCGCCTTTTAACACATAGACCAGCACGATGGCAGAACAAATGATCAGGTAAAAGTCGTAGCTGCCAAAAACGTGGCCGCCGATGTTGTATTCATTTTTCCACGGCAGCAGGAATGAGAGCATGCGGGCCAGGGCATCCATGGAGATGCCCGAGGCGAACACGGTCATGATGGCAAAGGAAATGGAATTGAAGCACCGGACACGGCCATCGAAGCGCATATTAAGGTATTCCGGAACGGATCGCGCCTTGGAGCCGTAGTAAAACGGCATCATGAAGACGGCGAGGAAGAGCATGGCAGGAATGGCGCCCACCCAATAAAAGTGCGCAGTGGCCACGCCGTATTGCGCGCCGCTGGCGGCCATGCCAACCACTTCCAGCGCACCAAGGTTGGCGGAAATAAAGGCCAGGCCAGTGACCCACGCCGGAATGGAACGGCCGGAAGTCAGGAAGTCCGAAGAGCTTTTCAGGTATTTCCTCAGGGCAAAACCAATGCCGATGACGAAAACCGTGTAAGCGATTAAGATGGTATAGTCAACCCAGGCGAGATGAACTGATTGCATATAGGATTTGCGTGATTAAACGATTTTCGGAAAACAGTGTCAACAGATGTTTAGTACCTCTTTCGAGGGGGTAGGTTAAAGTCGCATGAATTGATGGGAGGAAATTCAGCCGCAAATCATTCGCATAACCATGAAATCGCCCGAAGAGAATGTCCGCGCGAACTGGAAAAATCAAATCTTTGTATGATTCACAAAAGAAGTCATTAGCATTAGTCTCGTTGAGGAAATCTCAATTATGACGAAGACTTGCTTGAAATCTTTCGCCCCGGCTGTGTTCACCGCGACATTGCTCGCCACCCTTTCATTGTCCGCTGCGGACGACATCGGGCGGCTTCAGCAGAGTTTTGACCAGCCGCCGGACGATGCGCGCATCATGGTGCGCTGGTGGTGGTTTGGGCCGGCAGCCACCAAGCCGGAAATCGAACGCGAAATGACGGTCATGAAAGAGGGGGGCATCGGAGGATTTGAGGCGACGACATGCTATCCGCTGGCGCTGAATGGGACGCTGCCGGGTTTGACGAATTATGGGTTGCTGTCGCCCGAGCATTTGGATGCATTAGGCTTCGCGGCGGCCAAGGCGAAGGAACTGGGCCTGCGCATGGACCTGACGCTGGGCAGTGGCTGGCCTTATGGCGGCCCGCAAATAACCCGCAGCAATGCCGCAGATGCCATCCATGAATCTGAGCCGGTTAATGTTTCACCGGGGCAGAAGAGCGTGGAGATGGCGCCGGTGCATAGCCGAAAAGGGGAGGGGGAAAATCAAATCATTGCCGCACTGCTTGGCCCCATGAAGAACGCATCGGCAGAGGCCAGCTATTTGCCGCTGGAGGTCCATGGCAATACCGCGTTGTTGCCGGATGATTTACACGGCGCGACGCAAGTGACGTTCTACACGCTCGCCCATCCAAACCTCGTTAATGTAAAACGCGCTGCAGTGGGCGGTGAAGGTTATATCGTGGACCATTACAGCCCGACGGCAGTTGATACTTTCATCAAGGACATTGCCGAGCCAGAGGTTAAGGCGTGCGGTCCGAATCCGCCTTATTCGATTTTTTGCGACAGCCTCGAGGTGTCCGGCGAGGATTGGACGCCGGATTTTCTCGCAGAATTCAAGAAGCGCCGTGGTTATGATTTGACGCCCCTGTTGCCGGCATTATTTAACGACTTCGGCCCCAGGACACCAGACATCCGGCAGGATTGGGCCCGGACGGTGACGGAAGTTTTCGACGATTACTTCATGAAAGGGTTTACGAAATTTGCGCACGAAAACAATTCGCGGTTCCGCATCCAGGCTTATGGCACGCCGCCTGCCGCATTATTCAGCTATGCGGATTGCGACCTGCCGGAGGGCGAGTTGGGCGGAGGAAATAATGAAAAGGATTGGTCGGCCACGCGCTGGGCCTCATCTGCCAGCCATTTGCTGGGGCAACCGGTGACTTCATCGGAAACGTTCACGTGGCTGCATTCGCCGGTATTCCGTGCCACGCCGCTGGACATGAAAGCAGAAGCTGACCTGCATTTCCTGTGCGGCATTAACCAAATCATTTGTCATGGCTGGCCATACACTGCGCCCGGCGCGCCGTATCCGGGCTGGAGTTTTTATGCCGCGGGGGTATTCGACGAAAAGAATCCATGGTGGATTGTGATGCCGGATGTGACGAAATATCTGCAGCGGGTCAGCTATATCCTGCGGCAGGGCGAGCCGGCCAATGATGTGGCGCTCTATATGCCGGACAGCGACGCGTGGGCGAGCCTTGGGCCCGACTTCAGCCTCACGGCCGCGCTGAAAAGCCGCGTGAGCGATCCCACGCGTGCGATCCTGAACGCCGGTTATGACCTCGATTATTTTGATGACCAGCTCCTGGCCACGCGCGGGAAGGTCTCAGGTGATACGTTAAAGTTTGGCGGGGTGCGTTATCGCGCGGTGGTATTGCCGGGAGTTGAGCGCATTCCGCTCGCCACGATGAAAACGCTGGAAAAATTTGCGCACGACGGAGGCATCGTCATCGCCTCGCAGCGTTTGCCGGATTTGGCGCCGGGGTATAAAACGCCCGCTTCGGATACGAAGGATGTACAAGACATTGTTCAGCGGCTGTTCAAAGATCCGAATGCGCCGGGGATTTTTGTAAAGGACGACAACCAAATTGGGGTGGCGCTGGCGAAACGATTGCAACCGGACGTGGTGTTCTCTTCCGCGGCCGATCAAATCGGCGAGGTGCACCGGCACACTGACGATGGCGAGGTTTATTTCATCGCCAACACAGACAATCAACCGCACAACGTGTCGGCGGCATTTCGCGTTACCGGGCTCCAGGCGGAAATCTGGAACCCGATGGATGGCAGCGTTAGGCCGGCGCCGGTGATGGGGAAATCAAGTGATGCAACCACCGTCCAATTGGTTTTGCCGCCCTATGGTTCGACGATAGTGGTATTCACGAAACGCAGCCAGGTGGTACCGATCTTTTTGCCCCTTGCCAGTATCCCGCCACCGGTTGATTTAAACACTGGTTGGACGGTCCAGTTCGGTACGAATGACGCGCCGGTGGCGATGGATACCCTTGCTTCGTGGACAACGCTCAAGGACGAAGTCAATTTCTCGGGCGTCGCGACTTACGAAAAGACGGTTACGGTCGCGCCGGAGATGTTGCAGACGGGCCTGTCCCTGGCACTTGATTTTGGACAAGGAAAACCGACGCAGGACGAGGGGCACGGGGTTCGCGCCGATCTCGATGCGCCTGTCCGGGAAGCGGCGATCGTTTACGTCAATGGCCAGCGCGCGAGTTCTCTCTGGTGCCCGCCATATTCGATTGACGTGACCGGCAAACTTCACGCGGGTGAAAATCAAATCCGCGTTGAAGTTGCCAATCTTGCTATCAATTATATGGCGAGCATCCGGTTTCCGAATTATGACTACCGGGGATTGACCCGGGAATACGGGAATCGTTTTCAGCCGCAGAACCTGGATGAGATCCAGCCTTTGCCTTCCGGTTTGTTAGGGCCGGTGCGATTGGTGGCATCGGCGAGGCCACATTGAGAGAAGCCTCCTCGATGATTCCTAAGCAGCCTTGAGTGGAAAAAATATATTTGCGGTCACTTGAAGTTGACCTGCATTTCTTTCCCTTGATAGGTCGCGGCGTGAGTGGTCTCCGGCGTGAACGAGAAACCAACCGGATGATCCTGGGAGACCAGCACAAATTGGAAGGTTCGTTTCTTTAGCATTCCGTCGAAGGAGCCCTGGCGCTTGCCGATGGTAAGCGTTTGACTCGCGTTGTCCCAGTGAAGGGGAATCTCCGTAAACCCGCCTTTCTCATATTTATAGGTCAGGCCATCGTCTTCGTAGAGGGTGAAGTCGCCGTCGGCGCCGGCGTAAATATAAAACGTCAACGGGTCGGCGGGTTTCTCGCCGATGTATTGGATTTCCGGACCAAACGGAACAATGTAACCGGCGCGAACAAAAACCGGAATGGCATCGTATGGGGCGGGGGCATCAACAGTCTGCGCCGCATCAAAGCATTTGCCAGTCCATGCATCGTACCAACCGCCGCTTGTTTGCGGCAGATAAACCGAACGGCTGCGCGCCTGATAGCTCGTGACCGGATTGACCAGGAGTGCCGGGCCAAACATGTATTCATCGCCAATGTTAAAGACATTAGTGTCCGCAGGAAAATCCATGACCAAAGCGCGCATCATCGTGCCGCCTTGCTGGGTTACGTTGCCGGCCAGGGAATAGACATAGGGGAACAAGCGATAACGCAGCCGGTCGAACTTTAGTTGGGCGGCGTAGGCGGGGCTGGAATTGCCGCCGAACTCCCACATTTCGCGGTTGGGTGATTCACCGTGAACGCGGAGCAGGGGAACGAATGCGGCAAATTCGAACCAGCGCGTGTTCATCTCGCACCACTCGTCAAAGTCCCGGCCGGTTGAAAACCAGGAAGGCACGGAGAAGCCGCCGCTATCCATGGACCAATAGGGGAATCCCGAAAGACCGAAGCCAAGGCCGGCAGTGATTTGCAGGCGCATCGCCGTCCACGTGGCGGAAGAATCACCTGACCAAACTGCCGCCGGATAGCGTTGCATCCCGGCAAAGGCGGAGCGCGTCAAAATGAAAACGCGCTGGTCCGGTTTTTCTTTTCGTTGTCCTTCATAAATGCCCGCAGCATTTTCCAGGGGATAGGCATTCAACATGGCCGCGCCGGTGCCAAGAAAGTTGGGATGCAGGTGCGTCCGTTGACCGTCGAGAGTTGGCGTCGGCAGCATGTCAGGTTCGCTGGCGTCCATCCACCAGCCGTCCACGCCTTTGCTGAAAAGCTTCTCACTGATTTGCGACCAGAACAGCTTCCGGGCGTCGGGATTGAAGGCGTCATAGAAGGTGTCCGGGTGGCCGACCCAGTCAATGATGTCTTCCGCGAGATTTTCTTCGTACAGGAAATGATGCGAACGCATGGTTTCAAAATTGGTAGTGCCGGCGTAAAACTTCGGCCACACGGAGATGGTCAGATGCGCATGGTTGGTATGGATGTCACGAATCCATGCGTCAGGATCGGGAAAACGAGCGGGGTCAAATTCATGAGAACCCCACTGGTCTTCCCGCCAATAAAACCAATCCTGTACCATGTTATCGATCGGCACATTACGCTCGCGGTAACCGTTCAGGACATCCAGGCTTTCCTGCTGGGTTTTGTAACGCTGGCGGCTTTGCCAGAAACCAAAAATCCATTCGGGCATCATTGGCGCCGGGCCGGTGATTTGGCGGTAGCCGGCAATGACTTTGTCCATGTCCGGCCCGTAGATGAAGTAGTAGTCAATGCCCTGGCCGACTTCCGACCATAGCGAGGTGTCCACATCATGAGAAGGAGTTTTCCAGAAGAGTTGCACCGTTTCCATGCCTTGCTCTTTGGTCCATTCCATTTTCAAATGATAATGATGGCCCGCTTCGAAA
>DATJXK010000071.1:0-20817 GCA_035500235.1 Pseudomonadales bacterium
ATGATTTAAAGAACGCGGCGACCACCTTGAATCTCATGCTCCAAAATCTCCCGGCGCATTTTGACGATCCTGCGTTTCGGGAAGATGCCTTTCGCGGCGTTTCCAAATCAGCCCGGCATATCAACCATCTCATCGAGCGGCTGACCTTGTTGCGCCACGAATTAAAAATCAAGCCGACCGAAGGAGATTTTAACGAGTGGATTTCCAAATTATTGTCCGACTTTGGAAAAAATGCCGGCATCAACCTGGTCACGGAATTCAAGCCCTTGCCCAAAGTTCTCTTCGACCGCGAACAATTGATCAAAGTGGTTACGAACCTGGCGCTGAACGCCAGGGAAGCCGTGCGGAACGATGGGCAAATTCATGTTGCCACCAGCCAGGTCAATGGTTGGGCGGTCCTTTCCGTCTCGGACAACGGCTGCGGCATGAATTCTGACTTCGTGAATCAATCGTTATTTCGTCCTTTTCAAACCACCAAGAAAAACGGCCTCGGTATCGGGATGTTCCAAAGCAAAATGATAATCGAAGCCCATCGCGGGAAAATTGAGGTCCAAAGCCAGGTCGGCAAAGGCACGACGTTCCGCGTCTACTTGCCAGTGATGAAATAAATGAACCCCAAATTACTCATTGTTGACGACGACGAGGAAATTTGTGCCCAGATGAAATGGGCGCTGGCCAAAGATTACGAAATTTTCATTGCCGGCGATCGTCTCGCCGCCATTGATATTTTTCGTTCTGAAAAACCTGCGTCCGTTTTGCTCGATTTGGGCCTGCCTCCGAATCCCGGCAGTCCCGAGGAAGGCCTGGCCGCACTGTCCGAACTGCTCACGCTGGATCCTTTTGCCAAAGTTGTGGTCGTGACCGGCCAGGGCGAAAAGAAAATTGCCATGTCCGCCGTTGGGGCAGGGGCTTACGACTTCTTATGCAAGCCCGTTGAAATGGATGAACTCAATGCCCTTTTGCGGCGATGCTTTCACGTCTCCCAGTTGGAAAAGGAATTTGCCGCGATGCAAAATTCCCTGAGCGGGGAGTCCCTTGAAGGGATCGTTGGCAGCAGCCCCAAGATGCGTCCCGTTTATGATTTGATCCGCAAAGTTGCCACGACCGATGCGCCCGTGCTCATTCTTGGTGAAAGCGGCACCGGCAAAGAAATGGTGGCTCGTGCCATCCACAATAAAAGCGCTCGCCATAACGACAGTTTTGTGGCCATCAATTGCGGCGCCATTCCGGAAAATCTCCTGGAAAGTGAACTCTTTGGACATGAGCGTGGCGCCTTCACCGGCGCGCACATCCAGCGTATTGGCCGCATCGAAGCCGCCCACGGTGGAACTTTGTTTTTAGATGAAATCGGCGAAATGCCACCCACGCTCCAGGTGAAACTGCTGCGGTTTTTGCAGGAGCAAACCATCGAGCGCGTTGGCGGGCGGGAGGAAATTCGTGTTAACGCCCGCGTCATCGCCGCCACCAATGCCGACCTGAAAAAAAATATGGCCGAAGATAAATTCCGCGAGGATTTATATTACCGGCTCGCCGTGGTGCAAATGATGCTCCCCCCGTTGCGTGAGCGCGAAGACGATGTCCTGACGCTGGCGAAATTCTTTCTCCGCCGTTTTGCCGGTGAAGCCAATCGGCCTGAACTCTCTTTTGATCCTGAGGCGTTGCGTGCTTTGAACAAACATTCCTGGCCCGGAAATGTGCGCGAGCTGGAAAATTGCATTCGCCGCGCGGTCATCATGGCCGAAGACAAACGTGTCAAAGTGCGCGATTTGGAATTGAACGCGGCCGGCATCGAAGTCAATGGCGCCGTGACACTGAAGGAAGCGCGCGAAGCGGTCGAACGCCAAATGGTCCAGCAGGCCCTGCAAAAATACGCCGGTAAAATCACCCGCGCCGCGGCTGAACTCGGTTTGAGCCGGCCAACCCTCTACGAGCTAATGGAGAAATTGGGCATCACTAAGGAAAAAGCCACACCCTGAGATTAAGACGACGATTTTTTGGCCGGCAGTACCCGATTTAATTGGGCTTACTGTCGGCCAATTTATTTTCAGGAAACAGCAGTAATGCTTATCCCGTTTGATATCCCCTTAATTTGTGTTATGGTATCTGTGTTAAAGGAGAGCAGTTACCTAAACATGCATTTAAACTATGCCTGAATCCCAATCTGCCCATAATGGTTTTAGCCGTGATCCTTATTGGTACAAGAGCGGTGTCATTTACCAGCTCCATGTGCGCGCGTTTTTCGATGCTAATGGTGACGGTATCGGCGATTTCCGCGGGCTGACGCAAAAGCTGGATTACATCAGGGAATTGGGCGTTACGGCCATCTGGTTGCTGCCTTTTTATCCCTCCCCGCTCAAGGACGACGGCTATGACATCGCCGATTATTACAACATCCATCCGATGTACGGCAATTTGGCTGATTTCAAAACCTTCCTGCGCGAAGCCCACAAACGCGGTCTGCGCGTCATTACGGAACTGGTCATCAATCATACTTCCGACCAGCATCCATGGTTTCAGCGTGCCCGCCGTGCTAAAGCGGACAGTCGCTGGCGGGATTATTACGTCTGGAGCGATGACCCGAATAAATACAAAGAAGCTTATATCATTTTCAAAGATGTCGAAGTCTCCAATTGGTCCTGGGACCCGGTGGCCAAGGCGTATTATTGGCACCGCTTTTTTTCGCACCAGCCGGATTTGAATTTTGATAATCCCGAAGTACGCGCGGCCGTGTTCAAAGTACTGGACTTCTGGCTCGACCTCGGCGTGGACGGCCTGCGGCTGGACGCCGTGCCCTATCTTTACGAGCGCGAAGGCACCTCGTGCGAAAATCTTCCGGAGACGCATGCTTTCCTCAAAGCATTGCGCGCCCATGTTGATGAGAAGTATACCGACCGCATGTTGCTGGCCGAAGCAAATCAATGGCCGGAAGATGCGGTGTCGTATTTCGGCCAGGGTCGTGGCGATGAATGCCACATGGCTTTTCATTTCCCGCTTATGCCGCGCCTGTTCCTTGGGTTGCACATGGAAGACCGCCTGCCGATTGTTGAAATCCTGGAGCAGACACCACCGATTCCTGAAACCAGCCAATGGGCTCTCTTCCTGCGTAACCATGATGAGTTGACCTTGATCTATGTCACGGATGAAGAGCGTGATTATATGTGGCGCATGTATGCCAAGACATACCAAGCGCGGTTGAACCTCGGCATTCGCCGCCGTCTGGCGCCCCTGTTGGGCAATGACCGCAAGCGCATCGAATTGCTCAACGCCCTGTTATTTTCTCTCCCGGGTACTCCCGTGTTGTATTACGGCGATGAAATCGGCCTTGGCGAAAACATCTATTTGGGCGATCGCGACGGCGTGCGCACGCCCATGCAATGGAGCTCAGATAAAAATGCCGGGTTCTCCCGCGCCAATCCGCAAAGCCTGTATCTGCCCATCATTCTCGATCCGGGATATCACTACGAAGCGATCAATGTGGAGGTGCAATTGGCCAACCCGCATTCGTTGTTATGGTGGACACGGCGGTTGCTGGCGTTGCGCAAGCGCTGGCGTGCGCTCGGGGAAGGCAAATGTGAATTTCTTCATCACGACAATCGCAAGGTCCTGGCGTACCTGCTTCGGCATGAAAAAGAAGTCATCCTTGTGGTGGCCAATTTATCGCGCTTTGTCCAGGCAGTGGAATTGGATTTGTCAGCCTTTAAACAACTTGTGCCGGTGGAATTATTCGGGCGCTCAGAGTTTCCGGTCATCACGGCGAATCCCTATTTCTTTTCGCTCGGGCCGCACTCATTTTACTGGTTCTCACTGGAAGCCAAACCCGGCCTTCCTGCGGTGGTCCCGGCTTCTGATGTGAAAGTGAGCCTTCCCGTGCTCGCGGTTGATGGAGGCTGGCAAAACGTTTTCACCGGAAAAGCGAAATCGGCCCTGGAAGCTGCTCTTCCAGGTTACCTGAAACTTCAACGCTGGTGCGCCGGACGAAACCGGAATATCCGGGCTGTAACCATCCGGGAAATTGTTCCGTTCGATGACGAAAGCGAGGCCCTGGTTTTCCTGCAACTTGATCACAATGAAGGCGACCCGGATTATTATACGCTGCCATTGGCGTTTGTCACAGGAGCAGAGGCGGAACAGTTGCAGTCGGAGAAGCCGCACCTGGCGGTCGCGGAATTACGATCTCCGGGGAGCGAACGCAGCGGCATTTTATTCGATGCCACGGGCCGGCCGGCTTTTTGCCGGCGGCTGCTGGAATTGATTGTGAACCGGCATCGCCTCAAGGGCTCGCACGGGGAAGTGGAATCCACCCGCACTCCCGTGCTCCGCCGGCTCCTGGGTAATAATGCTGTGCCCGAACCCGCGCTGCTTAAGGCGGACCAGAACCATACGACCGTGCTTTACGGGGACAAAGTAGCATTGAAACTGTTTCGCCAGGTCCATGCCGGCTTAAATCCTGAACTGGAGATGGAACAGTTTTTGGCCGGACGCAATTTTCCACAAATCGCGCTCCCGGCTGGCGCCTGGGAATATGTCGCCAAGGACGGCACGCGTGGGACTCTCGCCGTCGTCAGCGCCTTTATTCCCCAGGCCAAGAATGCTTTGGACTACGCCTTGGATGCGCTGGGCCGTTTTTACGAACGCATCACCACGCTGGATGCGCAAGCGTCCGCCGCTGTGCCGCCTCTTCCCAATCCAATGAAGCTTTTGGAAAAGGAAATCCCGCCTCAAGTTCTGGAACATTTGGGCACTTACGCCGAGTCCGCGCGTTTGCTCGGCCAGCGTACCGCCGAACTTCATCTGGCTATGGCATCGGAATTAGATGATAAAAATTTTGCGCCCGAGCCTTTTGGAGCCTTTTATCAGCGTTCGCTCCTTCAATCCATGCGCAATTTGGCGGTGGAAAACCTCTGGCAACTGCGCCGGCAATCTAAAACGCTGCCGCCCCAGATTCAACCGTTGGCCCAGCGCGTCGTGGAATTAAGGTCGGCTATTATTGAACGCTTCCGCCAGTTGTTTGAACATCGTTTGTCTGCCCAGAGGATCCGCATCCATGGCAATTTCCAGCTTGGCCAGGTTCTTTGGACGGGCAAGGACTATGTCTTTCTCGGATTTGAAGGTGACGTGGCGATTCCCATCAGCGAACGGGTGATCAAGCAATCGCCGCTGCGCGACGTTGCCAGCATGCTGCGTGCTTTTCACTACGCGGCGTGGGCCGGCCTGTACCAGCACGTGGAGCGCGGCAATGTTCATTTGCCATTGTTTGAAAAGTGGGCGCTATTCTGGAGTGAGGGTATTAGCGCCGTTTTCTTAAAGGCATATTTCCAGCGCCTTGGCAAAACCGGTTTATTGCCCGAGGGTGAAACCGAGTTGAATTCGATGTTGCAGGCTTATTTACTCAACCAAATGTTTGGGGAAATCGACCGCCAGTTGGTCACACGGCCGGATAATTTAAATGTCCCGCTGGAAGATATCCTGCGTTTGCTCGGCCAGCCATTGCCGGCGCGAAGCGAGGCGGCCGTTACTCCGGTGGCCCCTGGTGATGCCAAGCAGATGCCGCAGCCAAAAAATCCAGCCGCTTAGAGCGGTCTTTTTGGTTTTGGGCATTGTTTCGGCTCGTTTACAGGCCGCTTGCGGCATGCGCCCTCGCCAAAACTTCGCCCAAAGTCAAAAATCCTCGCTCCGCATCTAAATTTACTGCCGCTCGCAAAGATTGGCAAAGCGCTGGGCGCGATCGGTGGCGAGTTTACTGGGATGAGCGACGCGTGCCGGGCAATTCCAGAGGAGATAGAATTCAAAATCCGTAGGCGGGTGATGATTGATTTCCTGAAAATGAGCGCAGCGTTCGGACATGATGGTCTGCACGACGGCCAGGGAATTAGTGGGGTTCAGTGGATCAAGCGTTTTATCTTTCGTATAACGCTGCCAGGTGGCAGGAAGGATTTGGTAACGCGAGATCTCCCCGCTGGGACCGATGGCTTTGTCATCGTTGCCGGATTCAAGCATTGATAGCGCGGCAAAGCGGTCCATTCCCCATGCGCTAGCGCCAAACAGGAAACCGATACAACACAGCAGGGCGAAAGTCGTGCGGACAGGCCGCATCCGGCTTCCATGAGATTGGGTGGCCAAAATATAACGGCGGCCATGGCGACGGTTCCTCATGGCGACGATACAAGCAAGCATCAGACCATTTGTGGAATGTATCCTCACTCTTAAAAGAGTTTATCATTGATCAAAGAATTATCAAGAAACCCAATAAAGTGCGGGGAAAAGCCCAGCCTTGCGACCACGCCGCCTATCCTCTAATGGTTTTGCGTTTTTTTGGCTGGCCCGGTTTTGGCTGAATGATTATCGGCCGGAGCCGGCGTTTTACTGGTAGCGGGCGTTTCCTGGCCAACTAAAACTGTTGTCCTTGCGGTGGTTGTCGTTTTGGTCCACACGCCCATGGGATGCTGGCCTTTGCGCCAGGCTTCAATACCGCCGAGCAGGGGCCGCACACGCTTGAATCCTTTTTTGCGCAACAACAACGCCGTCTTAGAACTGGATTCCTCATTCGGACAATCGCAATAAACAATAATGTCCCGGTCGTGGGGAAAATCGGCGCGGTGTTTGTCCAGGTCGCCCAGGGCCAGGTGAACCGCTCCGCGGATAATTGCTGGATCCTGTTCCAGTTCCAGGGAGGAACGCACATCGAGGATTAGCGGAGTTTCTCCCGACTTGAGCATGTTGCCCAATTCATCCACGGAAATCTTGGCCATGCGCAGTTCCCGCAACAGCATTTGTCGCTGCAGATATTTATACCCGATGTACAAGGCCAGCAGAGCAACAATGACGGCCAGGGCGTCACCGCCGATGTGTTCCAGCGCCGAGGCAATTTGCCCGATTTGGTTGCTGAAGATAAAACCGAGCAGGATGAAGGTGCCGCTGAAGAGCACCGAGCTGATCGTGTCAAAAAAGAAAAATTGCCGGGCGGTGAGTTTGGACATGCCCGCCAATGGCGGCGTCACGGTGCTCATGCCGGGAATGAATTTGGCGATGATAATGCCCCGCCAGCCGTATTGGGTGAAGACATTGACCGTGCGGCGGACACACGAATCCGGTTCCAGCGAAATCCGGCAAAGGAAACTCAGCACCTGGGTTCCCTTGTAACGGCCAAGGTAAAACCAGATAAAATCCGCAATCAGGCAGGCGACGGTGGACAATAGCAAAGCCAGCCACCAATTGAATTTGCCGGTGGCCGCCAGCGCGCCTGCAGCCAAAAGCCAGGGCGCGCAGGGGATGGGCACTCCGATCTGGTCCAGGAACACGGCGCCGAAAATAATCGGCATTCCATAGTTAATCAGAAACTGGGTTGTCTCGTTCACCCGCTATGCTCCTTTCGCCTGCGTTGTCGCATTGAATGAATATGTTCTATTACGGATAAAAATCAAATTAGAACGTTTGTCTAACTTGCCCGGATTGTTGGTAACGCCCTATAGTTTGGCATCGTCCTGTGGTGATATCTAAGGTTCCACTTTTGATAATGGAAGTGGATTCGATACACCTTTGGACAGATAAACTATGAAAAAAATGTTCCGTTCGGTTGGTGTTATTACCGCTTGTTTTTTTGCGCAACTGCTTTCCGCCCAGGCGGATTTGTATATTTCGCCCACCGGCAATGACAGCAATCCGGGAACGCAGGCGCAGCCCATCCGCACCCTCGCTCATGCCCGCGATTTGGTCCGGGGCATGAACCAAAACATGACCGGGGACATCACGGTTTGGCTGGCCGGGGGGACTTACCGGCTGGCAGAACCGCTGGTGCTGGGCGCACAGGATTCCGGCTCGGGCGGCCATAATATAATATATGCAGCGATGGACGGCCAGACACCTATCATCAGCGGCGGCGTGCAGGTGACGGGTTGGAAGCTCGTGGATGCGGGGAAAAACCTTTGGTCTGCGCCTGCGCCCGCAGGGCTGCAGAATACCCGGCAGCTTTATGTGAATGGCGTTCGCGCGTTGCGTACGCAGGGGCGATTGCCCGTTAAATTGACGGAGACCAAAACCGGTTACACCGCCGATTCTCCTGCCATGGCCAACTGGCGCAATCCGGTCGATATCGAATTTGTTTATACGGGCGGCAATGATATCTGGTCCGAGCGGTCGTCGGGGCTCGGTCCATGGACTGAACCACGCTGTCCGGTAGCGGGTATTGACGGCACGACCATTACAATGGCGCAGCCATGCTGGGATAATTCTACGAAGCGCGTGCCATTGCCGCCGGAAGTGGGATTCAAACGCCCGGCCAATCTCGTCGGGCCGGCCACCATCGGCAAATCGCCGGAGTATGTGGAGAATGCCTACGAACTGCTCGGCACGCCGGGCCAATGGTATTTCGACCGCACAACCCATATCATCTATTACGTCCCGCGCACGGGCGAGGATCTGGCGACGGCCGACGTGGAAATGCCAGTGCTGGAGAAATTGATTTCCGGAGAAGGCACGGAAGCGGCGCCGGTGCAGTATATCGTTTTCAAGGGACTGCAATTCTCTTACGCGACATGGCTCTATCCCAGCAGCCCGGAAGGGTTCTCGGAAATCCAGGCGAACTATATGGTGACCGGCCCGGAGGGTTATGCGACGCAGGGGCTCGGTGATTTGGCGCCTGGCGGACAGAAACCTTTCGGCGCTTGGACGAAGACGGCGGGCAACGTTTCTTTTACGTACGACCGTGTCATTCAATTTATCGGTTGCGATTTTGTGCATCTGGGCGGCGCGGGATTGGAATTGGGCCACGGCTCGCAGGCAGACATGGTGAGGGGCAACGTGTTCACTGACATTTCGGCCAATGGCATCGAATTGGGCGGCGTGGATTTGCCGGAAAGCAACGACGCGCAGGCAACGCGCAATAACCAGATCCTCGATAACCATATCTATAATGTGGCGGCGGAATTTCACGGGGGTATTGGCATTGATGTTGGTTATGCGCAAAACACAGTCATCGCCAACAACCAACTGGACCATCTGCCGTACAGCGGCATTTCGATGGGCTGGGGCGGATGGCCGGACAAGATCGAGCGCGCGGGCGTGGCAAATAATTCCCACGACAATCTCGTGGAAGAGAATCTCATTTTTGATCATATGCAATTGCTTTGCGATGGCGGCGCGATTTACACGCAAGGATTGACCGGGCCGTCGCTGGCGCACGGGGAGAAGCTTTTGGGCAATGTCATTCATGACCAGTACAGCAGCGGGCACGGTATTTATACGGACAACGGCTGCAATAATGTCGAGGCCTACAATAATATCATCTTTCATACGGACCACGATAACTGGGGCAGCCGCCATAAGAATTATTATGATGGCAACGGCAAGACGTACGATTATCTCGATTTCGAGAATAATTACTGGCAGCAGGGCGAGCGTGATTCTTCCGAGCGCAATGCCACGGTGAAAAATAATCACCTCATTAGCGCGCTCGACCAGGCGCCCGCGAATATCCTGAACAAGGCGGGTTTGCAGCCGGCCTACAAGGGCATTTTGGACAAGCAGTTTAGCAGCCCGTCTGCGCCGGAAGCTCCGCGCCGTATCGCTGTCGCCCCGGGAAATGGATTTGTCCTGGTATCATGGAACCCGCCGAACTTCATCGGCAGTTCGCCAGTGACTTCCTACACCGTGACTTCGTCGTCGGGTGATAAGCAGACATTTTCCGCCGATGCGTTTGCGAAGGATGCTTACGTGAAGTTCAGCGGCGTGAACAATGACAAAACGTATACCTTCGTTGTCACGGCAGACAATGCCAACGGCAGCAGCCCGGCGTCACTGCCCTCCGCGCCGGTCACGCCTTCGGCCAAAACCATCCAGGCGCCCGGTGCGCCGGCCAATGCGACGGCGTATGTGCGCGACGGCATTGCCAGCATCCATGTGAGCGCGCCGGACGACAACGGCGGCAGCCCGGTTCTCGCTTATGCTGTCACCGTGAAACCTGGCGACCGGAAAGTAATGTTCACGGGCCGGAAATTTTTGGTCCTGGGCGGCAAGCATGTCACGTTTGATGTCGTGAGCGGCCTGGAACCCGGGAAAGATTATACGTTCGACGTTGCCGCTGTGAATGTGGCGGGCGAGGGTGCGCCCAAATCGGTCAAGGGCGTGTCTACGGAGAGCGCGGCGGAGTAGGGCACCCCGGGGGACCCTTCCGTAGGCTTCCGCAGCCTTCCGAAACGTGGCGAAGATGGAGGATAGAAAATAGAGAATGGCAGGGTCGAACCCCAAACATGTCGTCCCGCCCCCCACCCCCGGGGGGGCTTTGCATAGGCTTGCATAGGTTTGCCTGGCCTTGCCTGGGGTTGCATTCACCTGCCGCCAAATTAACCCTTATCTCCCCGCCATTTATTTTTTGGTTTGGTTCGGTTTGGTTTCGCTTTGGTTTTTTGGCCTGAAGGGTTGATTTGGGTTAATTCACCTTCCCGGCGAACCCACTAAATCAAAAGAAACGGCGGCGACGCAGGGCACGTGTGCCGTGCCGCCCTACCATGTCTCACAACCTCGCGTGTCAAAGAGCAACGGGCATTTTACCACAGGACGCCCAAGCCGGAACCGAAACTTGACTCCTCGTTGTTCACGCTCCTACGTCCTGCAGGCTCGAAGGAATTCCAATATCAACTGTGAAAGCGAAATCACCGGCGAAGTGTTTAGACCTCGCCGGTGAGTATGGGGAAAGCCATCCGTGTTGGTTCAATTAACGGGAGGCTTCAGCAGCCTGCTGAATCACTTTCGCGACTTCTTCAGGCTTTGAGACATAGATGGCATGGCTGCCGGGCACTTCCGTGATCCGTGCTTTGGCGCGTCCGGCCATGGCGCGTTGCGCGGGCGGGGGAATCATTTTGTCTTCCGTGGCGACGAGATAGTAGGCCGGCTTGCTTTTCCAGGCCGGCTCGGTCACCGCACCGCCCAGGGCATCCAGACCCCAGGGCACCTGGGAATCGGCCATGAATTCTGCCGCGCCGGGTTCCACATCCGCGGCGAAGGCGGCGGCGAATTTTGCGCGGTCAAGGAAGAGATAGCCGTTTTGCGGCGGCAAAATCGGCGGCACGGGCGCGCCCGGCGGCGGATTCGCAATCAGGGAGGAGACGGATTCCCCTTTGTCGGGCGCAAACGCCGTGATGTAGACGAGGCTGGAAACTTTGGGATGAGTTCCCGCTTCGGTGATGACTACGCCACCATACGAATGGCCGACGAGAACGACATCGCTGCCCAGGCTGTCAATGACGGCTTTGGTAGTAGCGACATCATCGGGCAGGGATTTGGTCGCATTCTGGACCACGGCGACGTTATAACCCTTCTTCTTGAGAATCTGATAGACAGCCGCCCAGCCCGAGCCGTCCACGAAACCGCCGTGAACCAGAACGATGGCCTTGCCGGCTTTGGCTTTGTTTTGCTGCTGATTTGATTGTGGTGCGTTCATATCGTTTGCCTTTCTATTTTTTGTTTTACGTTTGTTTTATTAGCGTGTGCCAACCTTGAAACGACCTTAGCAGCGTTATGCTAAAGCGCCCAATACTGTGTTTTTCTGGCGGCGATGCTTTTTAGGAATATCAGAAAAAGAATCTGGCACCCCGGCTTGCAGCCCTTGAAGCATTTCATAACGCCCTGGCCATTTCGGGCTCCAGCGTGGCAGTAATCTGATTTTTGTGAACTCCCCGAAAGCGGTTAGTGGTTAGAGCCGATATACTGTTAGGTATTTGACTTGAAGCAATGCCTGAATTTAATTGGAAATGAGCCGAAAGAATTGGGCCGGGGCGTCCATGGTGTTCGTGTAAGGACTGGTGGCGCCGGCAATGTTAGTGAAGGTATTTGCCAGTGAAGCGGCGGATTGCAAAACATATCCGCTAAAATCGAACCCGGCGGAATTGCCCGGCCACGACAGGACAATCTGCGAGCCGGCGGAACTGATCGATAATGGCGGCGTGGACGAAAGGCTGAAGACCGTGCCGAAGCTGCCACCACCGCCACTATATGACGTCCCATAAAGCGCGTGTCCCGACAAAATCAAACCGGCTTGCGGTTCTTCTCCGTCGGTGGCGTAGTAGAAGTTATGCAGGTTGGTAAAGCCGGTGCCGTCAGTGTTGAGGGCGAAGACTGTGCCAACACCACTCGTGCCGCCACTATAAGCTGTCCCGAATAAGGTCTTGCCCGATAAAACCAATGAGCCCCAGCAATCTTCCCCGTCAGCGTAAGTGAAGTTATGCAAAACAGTAAAACCGGTGCCATTGGTATTAATGGCGTAAACTGTGCCGAGGGTCCCGCTGCCGCCGCTTTGGGTTGTGCCATACAAGGTGTTGCTCAGGACAACCAATCCGCCGTAGGGAGAATATCCTCCGGCGGTATTGGTGCCGAAATTATACAGGACCGTAAAGGCCGTCCCGTTGGTGTTGAGAGAGAATATAGTGCCTCCACCGCTGCCCGCTCCGCCGGCACTAGTGGTGCCATACAGGGTATTGCTGTATAAAAGCAATGTGGCATACAGATAATATCCCTCAGTGCCGTTGTGGTTGAAAGTATGCAGGTTGGTAAAACCCGTGCCGTCGGTGTTGAGGGCAAATACCGAGCCGTAGCGCGAAGAGCCTCCGCGGTAAGTAGTACCGTAAAGGGTGCGGCCTGATAAAATCAATCCGGCACTTGGGCTTGCCCCGTCGCCGTTGGTGAAACTGACCAGCGTGGAGAAACTATAAAGATTGGTAAAACTTCCGCTGGTGGCATTGATGGCGAAGACTGTGCCGCTGTCATTGGTGCCGCCATAATACGCCGTCCCATACAGGACGTTGCTCGACACAACCAATCCTCCGGCCGGCCGGTATCCGTCGTTCCCGCCGGTGAAGCGATATAAATTCCTGAAGCCCGTACCATCGGTCTTGACGCCGAACACCGAGCCATAGCTGCCGATGCCGGCGCTACTGGTGGTGGTTCCGTACAGGACATTGCTGGAGATAACCAAACCGGTTAACGGGCCGCCGCCTGAAACGCCGTTAGTAAAACTATATAACGTGGTGAACTGCACCGCCGTCGCCCGTGTTGCGAACACCAAACCGAGACAGGTGACGAGTGCCGGCAGGATACGGGACAGGCGCGTTCCTCCAACGAAACTGCATGGCCTCCTTTTGATTTGCATTTCCATAATTAAACCCTCGCGATTATTTAGCGAAACCCGGATGGGTTTTCAACAATTATCAGGGAATTTGGCACGATCATTACAAGAAATAATTAGGTGTAGACCGGCAGGCCAGGGAGCGTTTTAATGCCTGTCAAAAATGAATTAAATGAGCTGTTGACTTTGGGCGGTACTTTGATAGATTTTCCGTTCCTTTAGATGAAAACGCATTTGCCGAAAGTAAACGTTAATGAGCGCAAGTGGCATGTAATTGATGCCGATGGCGCAGTGCTGGGCCGTTTGGCCGTACAAGTTGCCGACATTTTGCGCGGTAAAAACAAACCCGTCTATACGGCGCACCTGGATGCGGGAGATTTTGTGGTGGTCATCAACGCAGAAAAAGTGCGTTTGACCGGCAAAAAAGAAACCGACAAAGAGTACATGACGTACTCGGGCTGGAAAGGCGGCGAGAAGTATACGACCGTCGAACAGCTGCGCGCGCGGCATCCGGAGATGCTGATCGAGCGGGCCGTCAAGGGCATGATTCCCAAAAACCGGCTCGGACGCGTATTGCTCACCAAATTGAAAGTTTTCAAAGGCCCGAAGCATCCGCACGCGGCGCAGCAGCCCGCAGCACTCAAGGCCGCGGCTTAAGATTTTTTAACGACCTAAAACCATGGCAGCAAAAACGACAAACGATTTCATCGGCACTGGACGGCGCAAGACCGCCGTCGCACGGGTTCGCCTTGCGACCGGCAGCGGCAAGATCACGGTCAATGGCCGGCCGTTCGATAATTATTTCCCCCTCGAAACCCTGCGCGCGACTGCCGCGCAACCGCTCGCCGTTACCGGTACGGCGGAAAAGGTGGACGCGAAAGTCAATGTGAACGGCGGCGGCCCGAACGGCCAGGCCGGCGCAGTGAGCCACGGCATTGCCCGGGCGTTGCTGAAATTTGACGCGAACCTCCGCCCGCAACTGAAGGCTGAAGGCTTGCTGACCCGCGATTCGCGCATGAAAGAGCGCAAAAAGTACGGCCAGCCGGGCGCGCGCAAACGTTTCCAATTCTCGAAACGTTAATCGCACTGGAAATTTCCAAGCCCCGCTGGTTCCATCCAGCGGGGTTTTTTGTTTTTATGCAAAGACCCCATGATGACGAGTAACATATTAAAGGCGCAGAATCTTAATTGGAGCGATTCTCCCTCACCCCAGCCCTCTCCCGCTGGGAGAGGGTGGAGCGGCATCTGCGTTGGGATGTCACGTGGTAATAAGATAAGTGATTTATGAAACCATACGAAATCAGCGACGGCGGCTTGTTGATCTCCGACGACAAGGCGCGATTGGACCGGCCATTCATCCATCGTTTTTTGAGCCAGCGCAGTTACTGGGCCATGAACGTGCCGATGGAAGTGGTGGACCGCTCCATCGAGCATTCGCTTTGCTTCGGCCTGTACAAAGCGGGCCGGCAAATCGGTTTTGCGCGCGCGATCACGGATTTCGCGACGTTCGCCTGGCTGGCGGATGTTTTCATCGCCGAAGAAGAGCGGGGCTCCGGCTGCGGGAAGAAACTGGTGGCGGCGATCGTGGCGCATCCGGGCCTGCAAGGGTTGCGGCGGACGATGCTCGGGACGCGGGATGCGCATACACTGTACGAACAATTTGGTTTCACTGGATTAAAATATCCGGAACGTTTTATGGAAAAGTGTTAGCAAACGCGTTACAAATTTGTTGGCTGAGTTGAAATAAAAAATGAAAACGAAAAAAATCGCCATTGTTGGCGCGTCGGGTTACTCCGGCGAAGTGCTGGTGCAATTGATGCTGAACCATCCGCAGGCGGAATTGGTGGCCGTGACGTCGCGCCAAAATACCGGGCAAACGCTGGCGCAGATTTTTCCCAAATTCGCCGGCCACCCGAAGTCGAAAGAAATTCGTTTTACGGAACCGAACGCGGAAGTCCTGGCGAAGCAGGCGGATATTACTTTTCTCGCGCTGCCCCACGGCGTCGCCGCTGAATATGCCGTACCCTTGCTGAATGCGGGCTGCGTGGTGATTGATTTGAGCGCGGATTTCCGGCTCAAAAGCGCGGAGACGTACAAGGAATTTTATGCGCACGACCATCCGGCGACGGATCTGCTGAAAAAATCAGTCTATGGCCTGCCGGAAATTCACCGGGAGGCGATCAGGAAATCCCTGCTGGTGGCGTCGCCAGGCTGTTATCCCACGAGCATTTTGCTGCCGGCGATTCCGTTGCTCCAGGCCGGGCTGGTGAAATTGGACGGCATCATCGCGGATTCGATGAGCGGCGTGAGCGGCGCAGGCCGGAAAGTGGAGCAGGATTATCTTTTTTGCGAATGCAATGAGAGTGTCCGGCCTTACGGCGTGCCGAAGCACCGGCATTTGTCCGAAATCGAGGAACAACTTTCGCTGGCAGCCAAATCGCCCATCGTCATGCAGTTTACACCGCATTTGATCCCGGTGAACCGGGGCATTTTGTCGACGCTCTATTTCGAGCCTACCGAAGAGCTGTCGGATGCGAAAATTTTGGCCTGTTATAAAAAAGTCTACGGCGAGGAACCGTTCATCCGGTTGCTGGAGGGCAAAAGTTTGCCGGACACGAAAAATGTGGTTGGGACTAATGCGATTGAAATCGCGTGGCGGCTGGACCCGCGTACGGGCCGGCTCATCGTGATGAGCGCGATTGATAACCTGGTGAAAGGCGCAAGCGGCCAGGCGGTGCAAAGCATGAATATCATCTGCGGTTTTCCGGAGACGGCGGGATTGGTGTGAGGCATGCGAGATCCCGGAAACAATCCGCTCAAAGCGTGGGCAAGAGACTATGAAGAAAAACCATTTTATTTTCTTCAGCAATCGAAGCACGGAAAACGGCTCGTAGCATGGACGGAAGAACCTGAGCAAACGAAGAGAGCATTCTATGTAATTTTGGAAAGCCTTCCTGCTGTTGTCCAGGTTTTGGTGAAAATTGCAGTGAAGAGAACACCGGACAACCAGACTCTTTGGTCGCGGTTTCACGGAGAGATCGATCGCTGGCAATTAATTAAAGCCGTTCAGGAAAATGAAAAATATGTTTTTTCAGATGGAATGCACCAATTGTGTGTGAAAGATGAAGAAACCGGACGTTATCTTGCTTTCGACGATCACAGCATATTTTTTATTTACGAGCCGACGGCTGCTGATGCTGACCTTCTGAAATCTTTAGGATTTGAAAATCGGTACGCCGAACCCATTTATGCGCAGCCCCATTTTCAGCGAACAGACAATAATTCGGAAGAGATGGAGGCGAAATTTATCAGCGACCTGCGACTGGAGAGAGCCCATTCGGATCTGGATGAAGAATCATGAATCAATCACAGGATAAACCAGGTTCCGAGCATTTGAACGGGCCGGTCCTGCCGTTTGCGCGGCAGGATTTCGCCATCCTGGTCCATGACCTGACCGTGGAGCAGGCCCTGGCGGTGATTCGCAACAAAGGCGTCGGAGAAAGGGTAATTTATTTTTACGTCGTTGATGACGCCAGGCACCTGGTGGGCGTCTTGCCGACGCGCCGGCTGCTGGTGGCGAAGCTGGATCAAAAGCTGGATGAGCTAATGATCCGCAACGTTTACGCAATTCCGCACACGGCGACGGTGCTGGAAGCGTGCGAATTTTTTACGCTGCACAAATTTTTCGCGTTTCCGATTGTGGACGCGGAACGATGCGTCGTGGGCGTGGTGGACGTCGGTTTGTTTACGGACGAAGTTTTTGACATTGCCGAGCGCGAGCAAATGGACGGAGTGTTCGAGGCGATCGGTTTCCGGGTTTCACAGGTGCGGGATGCCTCGCCGCTGAAGGCGTTTCGCTACCGGTTTCCCTGGCTGCTGGCGACCATCCTGAGCGGCACATTTTGCGCGCTTTTGGCGGGCGCCTATAAACTGACGCTGGCCAAGAGCCTGGTCATCGCGTTTTTCCTCACGATGATTCTGGGCCTCGGCGAGAGTGTGAGTATCCAATCCATGACGCTCACGATCCAGGCATTGCGGACCAACAAGCCGACGCGGCGCTGGTATTTGCGCACGCTGGGGCGGGAAATGACCACGGCCCTTTTTCTCGGCGGCGCGTGCGGGCTCGTGGTGGCCGCGATTGTTTTATTTTGGCAGCACGACCCGCCGGCAGCGTTTGTGATTGGCACGAGCGTGGCTTTTTGTTTGTGTGCGGCGTGTATCGCCGGGCTGAGCGTGCCCACGATTTTGCACGCATTGAAACTCGATCCTAAAATCGCCGCGGGGCCAATTACGCTCGCGCTGGCGGACGTTTTTACGCTATTCTTTTATTTTACCCTCGCAAAATATTTTTTATAGGATGAACAAAGCGGAAATAAAAATGACGCCCGCCAAATGGAACGCCGCCGATTACGCGGCCAATTCCGTGGTGCAACATTCCTGGGCGCGCGAACTGATCGCCAAGCTCAATTTGCGCGGCGATGAGCATGTTCTCGACGTGGGTTGCGGCGACGGCAAGATCACGGCGGAAATTGCCCGGGCCGTCCCGCGCGGCTCGGCGACGGGCATTGATGCCTCGGCGGAAATGATCGCGTTTGCCAAAAAAACCTTTCCCGGAGAGAAATGCCCGAACCTGGAATTTTATGTCGCCGATGCGCGGGAAATTCATTTCGCCCGGCGGTTCGACGTGGTTTTTTCGAATGCCGCGTTGCATTGGGTGGATGACCACGAAAGATTTTTGCAGGGCGCGGGAGCGGCGCTCAAGTCCGGCGGCCGGCTGGTGGTATCCTGCGGAGGCAAAGGCAACGCCCATGACGTCTTTCTCGCGATGCGCCCTGAATTGCGGCAAAAGCATTGGCGGGAATTTTTTCGCAAGATGCCGGCAGCTTATTTTTTTTACGCGCCGGACGATTATAAAAAATGGCTGCCGAAATTCGATTTCAAGGCCCAGGACATTCATCTCGCGGACAAGGATACGACGTATCATGGCGCGGAGGGTTTTGCCACGTGGTTGCGCACGACATGGATTCCTTACGCCCAGCGCGTGCCGGAAAACCAGCGGGAGGAATTCATCGCCGCGGTTACGAAACGCTACGTCGCCAAACATCCGCCGGACGCTGATGGGAAAGTTCACGTGAAAATGGTGCGGCTCGAAATTGATGCTGTAAAAATTTGATATGGGCCGGATTCCCTATTTTGTTGTAGATGCATTCGCGAACAAACTGTTTCGTGGGAATCCAGCGGGCGTGTGTCCACTTGATAAATGGCCGGACGACGCGCTGATGCAGGACATCGCCGCCGAGAATAACCTGGCGGAGACGGCATTCTTCATCCCGCGCGGGAATGATTATGAGCTGCGCTGGTTCACGCCAACGATCGAAATGGATTTGTGCGGTCATGCGACGCTGGCGTCGGCATTTATTGTGTTTTCAGAGCTGGGTTTTCGTGGTGAGACGGTCCATTTTCATTCGAAGAGCGGGCGATTGAGTGTGTCGCGAACCGGTGATGTTTTGACGCTCGATTTTCCGTCGCGACCACCTGGACCGTGCACGGTACCAGATGCGCTGGTGAAAGGACTGGGTAAACAACCGGCCGAAATTTTGAAAGCGCGCGATTATTTTTGTATCTTTGCTGAGGCGGAAGATGTGCGCGCGTTACGTCCGGACTTCAATGTGCTGGGCACGCTGGATGAGAAAGTCATTGTGACGGCGCCGGGCGCGGATTGCGATTTCGTGTCGCGCTTTTTTGCGCCGACCGCGGGTGTGAATGAGGATCCGGTGACGGGCTCGGCGCATTGCACGTTGATTCCCTATTGGTCAAAGCGGCTCGGAAAGACGAAATTATTTGCGCGACAGCTTTCCAAACGGTGCGGGGAACTCTTTTGCGAGGATGCGGGCGAGCGCGTTCGCATTGGCGGTAACGCTGTGCTTTACTCGCGCGGAGAACTTGAAATTAATGAAGGTGTAAAATGAAAATAAAAACTATCAAAGGTTCAGTCGTTGCGCCCATCGGCTTTTTGGCGGGCGGCGTATTTTGCGACATCAAACGGCTCGGCACGGGCAAGGGCTCGGACAAAGGGTCGAAGCGCGACCTCGCGCTGATCGTGTCCGAAGCGCCGGCCACAGTGGCGGGAATGTTTACGACCAACCAGGTCTGCGCCGCGCCGGTGAAGGTGTGCTTGGAACGGATGAAAAAAGGCGTAGCGCAGGCGGTGGTGGTGAATTCCGGAAACGCCAACGCGTGCACAGGCAAGCAGGGTTTGCGGGATGCGAAAGCAATGGCGGAGATCGTGGGAGAGGAATTGGGAATTTCCGCAGAGAAAATTTTTGTGGGGTCCACGGGGAGAATTGGCGTCGAGCTGCCGATGGCGAATGTGAAACGGGGGATTGTTGAAGTCACCAAAGTTCTAGGCTGCACTGTTGCCCATGCAGATCATGCGATGGAAGCGATCATGACCAGCGATAGCCGGCCAAAGCAGATTGCGGTGGAATTTACCCTCGGCGGAAAGACGGTGCGCATCGGCGGCATGTGCAAAGGTGCCGGCATGATCCAGCCGGGCATGAGCGCGAATGGCCAGCGGCCGGCGGCGTTGCCGCTGCACGCGACGATGCTTTCATTCATTACGACGGACGTGGCGATTGAACAAAAAGCATTGCAGGCGGCGTTGCGTGAAGCCGTCGCGCAGAGCTTCAATCGCATCACTGTGGATGGTGATATGAGCACGAATGATACAGTGCTGGTGCTGGCGAATGGGCTGGCGGGGAATGAAAAAATAAAGAAGTCAGGGCTCGACAGAGGCCACGCGTGGCTCTCGTCCCACCGGGATCTGAAAATTTTCCAGAATGCGTTGAATCATGTTTGCCTGGAGCTGGCGAAAATGATTGTGCGGGATGGCGAAGGCGTTCATCGCATCGTGACGGTGCGGGTGAACGGTGCGAAGACGGTCAAGGATGCGGATGCCGCGGCGCGGGCGGTGGGGAACAGTCCGCTGGTAAAGACGAGCTGGCACGGCGGCGACCCGAACTGGGGGCGCATTATTGACGCGATTGGTTATTCGCCGGCGACGATTGTAGAAGAGAAGGTTGATATCGGTTACAGCGCGCCGGGATCGAAGAAAATCCTGTGGAGCCTGAAGCGCGGCCAGCCGACGGCGGCGACCTATAAACAGCTTTGCGCCGCCGCTGCACCCAAAGAATTTGATTTGCACATCAATCTGAACCTTGGCAAGGCCGGCGCGGTGATTTACGCGGCGGATTTGACGGAGGATTATGTGAGCTTTAATAAAGGCGATGTGGGCGATCCGACGTCGTTAGGTGGTTGATTTTAGCCACAGATGAAACACAGATTGAACACAGATTAATGAAAACGCGCAAAGATGAACTTGAAGAGGTCGTCGATTTAGTTATTAAGCTTATATGGAACTATAAGATTTTCCGTGCGCTGTTTGAAGTGAACAAAGCTGATTACGAAACGAGAACAGCGCACCAAGAGTTTTTCATTACAATGAATGATTCTTTGCTCTGCTTTTTTTGCACGGGCGTAACAATACTTTTTGAAGATAAAGAAAAGACAACATCATTTTGGAGTCTAATTAGGAAATCTACACCGGCACTTCAAAGCGAATTGACAGGAATTATTAAACTAAATCATGGAAAAATAGAAAAAGTTGAAACTCTTCGTCATCAGGTCTTTGCTCATCGCTTCCA
>DATJXK010000072.1:0-7583 GCA_035500235.1 Pseudomonadales bacterium
CAGATGAAATTCGCGCTTCGCGCGGCTTCGCAGTTAGCGGCTTATTTGCTTTCGATGTTACCCGGGGCGGCGCGCTCACCGACTCGCGCTTTGCCCCGGGCTACTATCGTGTGCCCTTTCAGGGCGTTCAGTTGGCGGCTGCGCCGGATGCGTGCAGGCAAGGTGGTGCAGGGGATGGGGTTCGTGGATAGATGGGGGTTGTTCCTAACCTGGCAAGGGGTCTTATTTGAACGACTCTCCCTCACTCCGGCCCTCTCCCGCTGGGAGAGGGTGGCGTAAGCATTTCACGCTTGCCGTTTTTCGCGGCGTGGTTCAGGTTCCGATGATTAGGCAATATCTCACGTATGGATAAATCTGCGCCACCCGTTTATTTTGTCGTCCTGTTCCCGTTTCTTTTCGTCGGGATGTGGTGTTTTGTTAGTTTAGCTATTTCTATGCTGGGCGGATGGCGCCGCTTGGCGGAGAGTTTTCCTGCACGCGGGGAACCGTCGGGTAAGCAATTCTCTATGCAAGGAGGCAAAGTCGGACAGGCTAATTATAGCGGTTGTCTGACTATCTACAGTTCGCCAGAAGGTCTTTATCTTTCCATCATGTTTCCGTTTCGTTTGGGGCATCCTCCTCTTTTTATTCCGTGGGACGCTATTCATAATGTGAAGACCCGCCGTTTTCTCTGGGTTGAGAGTGTTACATTCGACGTTGGCTCGCCGAGTATTGCCAGATTGCAGTTGCCGAAGAAGATTTTTGAAGGTCACAGTAATGTTTGGCGCGGCGCTTGAGATATTGTGCGTTTTGGCGATTTTTATTCGCAAACTGGCGTTTATGGCTGGTCAGGCTGGTGTAAAATTAAGAAGTTGAACCACAATCAGGCATAAAACGCCCAGTGCACCTCTGCATTTTGGGCGATGGACATTATTCTGATTTAACGCAACATAATCACATGAACGATTTGAAACAATTGGAAGTCTGGTTCGTCACGGGCAGCCAGGATCTTTACGGGCCGGAAACGCTCAAGCAGGTCGCTAAAGACTCGCAGGAAATCGCGCGCACGCTGAATGGCGCCGAGACGATTCCGCTCAAGGTGGTTTTTAAGCCAGTTTTGAAGTCGCCGGAGGAAGTGCTCGCGCTATTTCAAGAAGCGAATGTGTCGGCGAAATGCGTCGGGTTGATCACGTGGTGCCATACGTTCTCGCCGTCCAAGATGTGGATTAATGGCCTGAAGATCTCGCGCAAGCCGCTCCTGCATCTGCACACGCAGTTCAACCGCGATATCCCGTGGTCAACCATTGACATGGATTTCATGAACCTGAACCAGGCGGCGCACGGTGATCGTGAGCACGGTTTTATCATGAGCCGATTGCGCCTGAACCGTAAAGTGGTGGTTGGTTTTTGGCAGGAGCAATCCGTGCAAAAGAAAATCGCGACGTGGATGCGCGCGGCCGTCGCATGGAACGACTGGCAAACGGCGAAGTTCTGCCGGTTTGGCGATAACATGCGCGAAGTGGCGGTAACGGAAGGCGATAAAGTGGCCGCGCAAATGAAGTTCGGTTTTGCGGTCAACGGCTATGGCGTCGGCGATTTAGTGAAGGTCGTCAACAAAGTCACGGACAAGCAGATTGATAAGCTGGTCGCCGAATACGAAGAGACGTACAAGATGGCCGCGGATTTGAAAAAGGGCGGTGAGCGTCATAGTTCCGTGCGTGACGCGGCACGAATTGAACTTGGCCTGCGCGCGTTTTTGAAGGAGGGCGGATTCAAAGGTTTCACGACGACGTTTGAAGATTTGCATGGCCTGGCGCAATTGCCCGGGCTCGCGCCGCAACGTTTGATGGCGGACGGCTATGGTTTCGCCGGCGAAGGCGATTGGAAGACCGCCGCGCTGGTGCGCGCAATGAAGGTCATGGCGACGGGGCTCACCGGCGGCACGTCCTTCATGGAGGATTACACGTATCATTTGCAACCGGACAACAAGCTCGTGCTCGGCGCGCACATGCTGGAGATTTGCCCGAGCATCGCGGACGGCAAGGCATCGCTGGAAGTTCATCCGTTGGGCATCGGCGGTAAGGCGGACCCGGCGCGACTAGTTTTTAATGGCGCGACTGGCCCGGCGCTAAACGCGGCACTGATGGATTTCGGTAATCGCTTCCGTTTGCTCATCAATGAAGTGGATTGTGTCGCAGCGAAACAATCCATGCCGAAGTTGCCCGTGGCGCGGGCGCTCTGGAAATGCCGCCCGAATTTTGAGGATGCGTGCACGGCGTGGATTTATGCCGGAGGCGCGCATCATACGGGCTTCAGCCACGTCGTTACCACGGAGATGCTCGAGGATTTTGGCGCGATGGCCGGGCTGGAAGTGGTCGTGATTGACGCGGATACAAAAATCCGGCAATTCAAACAGGAACTGACCTGGAACGATGCCGCTTACGGCTTGAAGAGCGGCTGGGTTTCTTAAAAACAAATTCTGTGAAAAATAAGTATACTATTGGCCTTGATTACGGCACCAACACGGTGCGGGCGCTAATCGTAAATGTCGCGGATGGCACGGAGGTCGCGAGCGCCGTTTGGCCGTACGCGCACGGCACGCAGGGCGTGATTCTTTCGCGGGACCCGAACCTGGCACGCCAGCATCCCGCCGACTATCTCAAGGGCGCGGAAGTCACCATCAAAGCAGTCCTGGTCGCCGCGAAGAAAAAGATTCGCGGCTTTGCGGCGGAGCAAATCATCGGCATCGGCGTGGACACGACCGGCAGCAGCCCTTTGCCGGTGGACGCGGAAGGCCAGCCGCTGGCATTTAATAAAAAATTTGCGAACAATCCCGACGCGATGACTTGGTTGTGGAAGGACCATACCAGCGTGGCGGAGGCGGCGGAGATTACGGAAACTGCGCGCAAGATGCGTCCGCAATATCTCGCCAAGTGCGGCGGCACGTATTCCAGTGAGTGGTTTTTCAGCAAAATTTTTCATTGCCTGCGGGTCGCGCCTAAAGTTTTTGATGCCGCTTATTCGTGGATGGAACTGGCGGATTACGTCCCGGCGGCGCTTACCGGCACGGAACATTTGAGCAAGCGGACGGTAGGCGTTTGCGCCGCCGGACACAAAGCGATGTGGAATGCGGGGTGGGGTGGTTATCCGGACCAACAATTTCTTTCGAAGTTGCATCCCAAGCTCGGTGCGTTGCGTGCGCGCTTGTGCGAACGGGTTGCCAGCGTGGACAAGGCGGTCGGCGGACTGACGGCGAGTTGGGCAAAGCGCACCGGTTTGACGGCGGGTATCCCAGTTGCCGTGGGCGCGTTTGATGCGCATCTGGGCGCGGTGGGCAGCGGCGTTGCGCCGGGAACGTTGGTGAAAATTATCGGCACCAGTACGTGCGATATCGCGATTTGTCCGAATGGTAAAAAACTCGCGGATGTTCCGGGGCTTTGCGGTATCGTGGACGGCAGTGTGTTGCCGAGCTATTTCGGCTTGGAAGCAGGACAGTCGGCTGTTGGCGATATTTTCAATTGGTGGGTTCACTATATCCAGCCGTACGGAGATAAGTTGTCTCACAAAGCGCTGGATGCCGAGGCGATGAAGCTGAAAGCCGGTGAGTCAGGCCTGCTGGCGTTGGATTGGAATAATGGGAACCGGACCATCCTGGTGGACCAGCGATTGACGGGTTTGCTCGTCGGCCAGACGCTTTATACATCGCCGGCGGAAATCTATCGGGCGCTCATTGAAGCCACGGCTTTTGGCGCGCTGACCATTATCAATCGGTTCGAAGAATACGGCGTAAAAATTTCGCAGGTGGTTAATTGCGGTGGCATCGCGGAAAAGAGCGCGATCACGATGCAGATTTATGCGGACGTAACGGGCCGGCCGATGAAAGTCACGGGGTCATCGCAAACGTGCGCGCTGGGTTCGGCGATTGCGGGGGCGGTGGTGGCCGGAGCGCATAAGGATTTTGCCACGGCGCAACGCGCCATGGCTTGCACCACGCCGAAAATTTACAAGCCGAATGCGGCGGCGCACAAAATTTATCGGGAATTGTATCCGCTTTACCGAAACGTCCATGACGCTTTTGGAACCATGGATTGGCACGGCAATTTGTACCATGTGATGAAGCGGCTGATTGAAATCCGGAATGCGGTAAGAAAATGATTTATGCTTGAAGAGTTGAAGATCAAAGTGTGCGCGGCGAACCTTGACCTGGTCCGCCGGGGCCTGGTGATTGAAACCTGGGGCAATGCCAGCGGCTTGGACCGCGAGCGCGGGTTGATGGTGATCAAACCGTCCGGCGTGTCTTACGACATCATGAAGCCGGAACACATGGTGGTGGTTTCGCTGGCGAATGGAAAAGTGGTGGAGGGAAATCTCAAGCCGAGTTCGGACACGGACACGCATTTGATCCTGTACCGCGCGTTCAAGCATGTCGGCGGCGTAGTGCACACGCACAGCCTTTATGCGACGGCGTGGGCGCAGGCGCAACGCGGTTTGCCGAGTTACGGCACGACGCAGGCGGATTATTGGCATGGTGATGTTCCCTGCACGCGCGTGCTGACGGCGAGTGAGATCAAGAATGATTACGAAGCGAACACGGGCAAGGTCATCGTCGAGACGTTTAAGAAATTGAAATATGATCCACTGGATCATCCCGCTGTGCTTGTGGCCAGCCATGGGCCGTTCACATGGGGAAAGAATATTGCCGATGCGGTGCATAACGCGGGTGTGCTGGAATTCGTCGCCCAACTGGCCAGCGAGACGCTGCGGATTAATCCGAAGCTGAAGCCAATGCAGCCGGTTTTGTTGAGCAAACATTTCCTGCGGAAGCACGGGCCGAACGCGTCCTACGGCCAGAAATGAAAAAATTCCTGGCGCTCGCGATTTTTATTGTCGCCGCGAATTTATTTGCGGCTGATACAAACCAGCCGGCGCTTTATCTCGATACCAATCAGCCTGTGGACGTGCGCGTCGCTGATTTGATTTCGCAACTGACACTCGAAGAAAAAGCGACCCTGCTCAATCACATGGGCCCAACGGTGGAACGGTTTAACATCCGAGCCGACCAGTGGAACCAATGTTTGAACGGCGTGCAATGGGACCGGCCAACGACACTTTTTCCCATTTGCCTGGCGATGTCGGCGATGTGGGACACCAACCTTGTTCATGAAACGGCGAGCACGTTGTCCGATGAAGCGCGCGCGATTTATAATATCTGGCATTTGGACCCAAACGCGCCGGGCCAGCATAAGGGGCTGATTTATCGCGACCCGGTCATCAACATCGAACGCAATCCGTATTGGGGCCGCAATCTCGAATCGTGGGGCGAAGACCCATATCTCACGGGCCGCATGGCGGTGAGTTACGTGCGAGGGTTAAATGGCGACGATCCCCGTTATTTAAAAATTGCCGCGACGTTGAAACATTTCGCGGTTAACAATGTGGAAACCGGCCGCCAAAGTTTAAATGCCGTCGTGCCGGAACGGATGCTGCATGAATACTGGTTCCCGCATTGGCGCGATGCGGTGGTAGAAGGGCAGGCGCAATCGGTCATGGCGAGTTACAACGCCATTAACGGGACGCCGGACAATATCAATCACTGGCTGTTGACTGATATTTTGAAGAATGATTGGGGCTTTCAGGGTTTTGTGGTTTCGGATTTAGGCGGTGTTCACACGATGGTGCAAGGCCACGAAAAAGGCAAAATGAACTACGAAGATGCTGTCGCACTTTCGCTGATGGCCGGCTGCGATTTTTCGGACAAGGAGTTTCAAGATAACATTCCGGGCGCGGTGCAGGACGGAAAATTAAGTGAAGCGCGTTTGGATGATGCTTTGACGCGCGTGTTGCGGGTGCGGTTTCGTTTGGGCGAATTCGATGCGTTCGACAGTGTTCCTTACAGTAAAATTTCTCCCGAGGTCATTAACAGTACAGAGCATCGTGAGTTGGCCTTGAAGGTGGCGCAGAAATCCATCGTGTTGCTCAAAAACGAAAAGCATTTTTTGCCGCTGGATAAAAATAAAATCAAAACCATCGCCGTGCTGGGGCCGTTGGCGGACAAGGTTTTGCTGAACAATTATAATGGCAAGCCGCCGGAATGCGTGACGGCGCTGCAAGGAATCAAAGATTATGTCGGGCCGGATACAAAGGTGCTTTATGGCATCGGTGGCGCTGTTTCCAGTGAGCAAATCGATAAATCAGGAGAATTGCAAAAAGCCGTTGCGCTCGCGCGCCAGGCCGATGTGGCGATTGTTTGCGTCGGGACAACCTCGGCGATTGAGCAAGAGGGACGTGATCGCAAAACGCTGGCGCTGACTGGCAATCAGGAAGAACTGGTCGAAGCTGTTCTGGCGGCGAATCCGAAAACGATTGTCGTAGAAATGAGCGCGGGCCCGCTGACCGTCCCGTGGATTGCCAAAAATGTTCCAGCAATCCTGCAGGCGTGGTGGCCGGGCGAAGAAGGAGGGAACGCAATTGCCGATGTGCTCTTTGGCGAGGTAAATCCTGCGGGCCGCCTGCCGCACACGGTTTATGCGAGTGAAGCGCAAGTCCCGCCGGTGAACGATTACGACATTACGCATGGGTTCACCTATATGTACTTGAATGGAGCGCCGTTGTTTCCTTTTGGCCACGGTTTGAGCTACACAACCTTTAAGTATTCAGACTTAAAATTGTCGGACAAAAAAATTCCGACGGATGGAGCAGTACAAATTCGTTTCGACATTAAAAATACCGGCACGCGCGCCGGTGATGAGGTGCCGCAGCTTTACGTTCACCAGGAGAAGAGCAACGTGAAAGTTCCGACGGAAGAATTGCGGGGCTTTGCGCGGATTCACTTGGAGCCCGGCGAAACCAAAACGGTGATGTTCACATTGCCTGCGTCGAAACTGGCGCTTTGGGATGAAACGACGCATGGATTTGTTGTCCAGCCGGGGAAATTTGACGTTTTGGTCGGCGCCTCTTCCGCTGACATCCGGCTCAAAAATAAAATCTCTGTGCTTCCCTAATTTCGGCGGGCCATGCAACTTATCGGCGCGAATGACCAGTAAATCCACATTGCCTGTCGCCAAACAGCTTGGCGCGATTCCGAATCGCCTGCAGCTGGCAGGCGGCTGGATTGACCAACCGTTTGTGTCGCGGCACAACGCCCGGCCTCCGGGCTCGATGGTCGTCGTCCAAATCGAACCGGATTTTCGCCCGATGGATCGTTCGGGCATTGCGAGCGGCACGCGCGCTGTTGCCATGAAGCGCTGGAAAGGCAAGTTGCCGAATCGTCCATACGATGAACTGGCCCGTGAGCTTTACGATGCCGAAAACAAAGGGAAGGCCGAGCCCAGCGGTTCGCAGGACATGATTGGGTTGATTTATCCAGGCGTGAACCGGCTGGATTATGATTTTAATCATGACAGTGGCGTTTTCCCGGTGCACGTCGAGTCATGTAACAGGGCCAAAGTCGCGAAGTGGCTGGGAAATGTCCTGCATCTTATCGCTGTTGAGCCGCGGCCAGAAGGTTATAGTCCGCTGGGTAAAAAAAATCTTCAGCCGAAATGGGTCGCCAAGCTGGGGCAATCCGGCAGGGACTGCTACGACGCTATCGTTCGCATGGATGC
>DATJXK010000073.1:0-6709 GCA_035500235.1 Pseudomonadales bacterium
GTTGTGCGAACGACGGTGCCACTATAGGTCGTGGCCATGGCATTTTGCAGCCCGCAAGCGCAGGCGGCCGCGTAAAGCCCGGCGGTGAGATGATGATCCAGCAACGGAACGGCAAGGAACAGCAGGGCGGATTCCAGAACCAAAACCACGCCATAGCGGCGTCCCAATTGCAGGGTGCTGTCCTGGATGATAAAACCGCTTAAAATCGTCCCTGTCAAAAATGAGCCGATAACCGCGGCAAAATGAAGAATCGCAGGCCAATCAAACGAGGCCAGTGCGGCCCCGAGCATGGAAGTGTTGCCGGTCAAATGCGTGATGCCCTGGTGCGAAAGACCCAGGAGGCCAACGACGTTGACGATCCCGGCGATGAAGGCAAATACCCAGCCAAAAAACCAAACCCAGCGTGGCAATTTGGAAATCATGGGCTAATGCCTGATCGGGACGAGTTTGTTTTCCTGCTAAACAAAAACACGCGGCATCTTGCCCGAATTTGGCAAAGTGCGCAAATGATTCGAATGACTCAGCGCGGCTTGGCCTGGATGAATTCCTGAATTTGCCGGACGCGGTTTTCAATGGAGCCGGTCACGAGCAGGTAATTGATTTTTCGTGAGGCCAGTTGCTGCAAATACCATTCGTGCTGCAGTTGGCGGAATGATTCCGGCCGGCGCGTGCCGTCCTGGACAAAGGGAAAATCCGGCGCGCAGAGAATGACAAAATGATAAAGCCGCTTCGCCAGGTGTTCGACGATTGCATCCGCCTGGCCAAAACGATGGTTGCTATAAAAAAGTGTCGTTAGCGGTGAAGTGTCGCAAAAGAGAAATTCATTCGCTTTTAGCGCGGCCTCTTCCTCCAGCTTAACCTGGGTTTGGGCAATCAGGAGCATGTCTTCAAAAACAAAATTTCCTTTTTTCTTGTCCCAAAGTTCGCGCCCGTATTCGGGGACATGCATAGTTCCAAAATGCCGGCCCAGGGTTCCGGCCAGTGTGCTTTTTCCACTGGATTCTCCACCCAAAAAACAAATGCGTTTTACAAAAGAGGCGTAGACGGCGGGAGAGAGCCATTGGCGATTCTGGTGGACGTTTTCGCGCAAGTGGGTCCCGGAAACAGGGATTTGCTTCCGATGGTGATCAACGATGATATGGCGAACTTCCGCCGCCGCAGGATTATGCCGCCGGAAATACCGGGTCAATTCTTCCGCGAACCCGTTTCCATAACTCTCGCTGGTAAAGATGACGTCAATTTCCTTTTTCAAAACGCTCCGGCACAGGTAAGCGCAAAATTCGCGGTGAATCTTTTCATCCGCGTCGTTATGTGGAATTTGGCCCGGGTCCGCCTCCAATTTTTTCCACTCCTGCAAGCGGGCGTGCGTGACCACCAGGCGGACAGCGTTGGGGAACAGGGCGGCGAGCCATTGTTCGCGGACTTCCGGACTGCACCCCGGCAGTTCCGGTTTGGAATAACTGATGAGGATGACTTCGTCACATTGCTCGAACGCGTGGTGGATGACCAATTCATGGCCGCGATGCAGTGGGGCAAATTTGCCCACGACCAGCCCGCGATGAAATGGTTTTTTCATTTTGCCTGAACTAGTTTACGCCACCGCACCAGTGCCACCATCGCATTGATCCAAAATGCCGTGTAAAGAATTGAAGTAATGATTAGACCGCGATAAGCATAAAGTGGCACGGCAATAGTGTTGACGAGGAGCCAGCACCACCAGGATTCATACCGCCGCCCCATCAGCAGCAACTGGCCTATCACGCTAAAAACCAGGATGACCGAATCCAAAAAGGGCGCAAACGCGTTCGTGAAGCGATGCAGCAGCCATCCATAGACGACCGTCACTAGAATTCCCGCGGCAGACAGCCAAAGGAGTGAGAGCAGACGAACATGCCGCACGGGCAGCACGTGGCCATGGTTTCCCCGCAGCCAATTCCACCAGCCTAAAGCACTGGTAACGATGAAGAAAATCTGCAGAGTCACATCGGCGTAAAGCCGCGCGTGGAAAAACACCAGCGCAAACAGAATGCAGCCCACGATGCCCGTCCACCAGGTGTGAAAACTGTTTTTCGCGGCGAGCAGGATGGATAAAGCGTTGAAAGTATTCGCGCTAATTTCCCATCCGTTAGTCATGTTTAATTCTGCTCGCTCTCCGTCGTCACAGGTTTGTCGTCGCCTTTGAGCGCGGACATCACGGCGTGCCAGGAAAGGATGGCACATTTCACGCGCGCGGGATATTTATGCACCCCGGCGAAGACCGCGAGTTTGCCGACGTCGCCCAGGACTTTGCCCGTAGTGACCATTTCGCGAACGCGTCCGAACATCGTTTCGATGTCCGACTTGTTTTTGCCCTTCGCGAATTCCGTGAGCAATGAAGCGGAAGCTTTGGAGATACAGCAACCCGAGCCAATAAAGCTGATATCGGAAATTTTATCGCCGTCCATGACGATGAAGAGCTTCAGTTGATCGCCGCAGAGCGGATTACGGCCCTGGGCCGAGCAGGTGGCCTGCGCCATTTCATGGAAATTGCGCGGCTTCTTGCAGTGGTCAAGGATGACCTGCTGGTAAAGGTCGTTGATATCGTCAAACATATCTTCAATCTACCACAAGGCGCAAAACTGCGCGTTCGCCGTGCCTTAGCCCTATTTATTCAAATGATGATTGGCTTCAAGCCGGTCCCAGACGAGCTTGTCCAATTCCTCGCGCGCGGGCGCGCACTTCACGCGCTCGACGATTTCACCGGCGAAGGCGTGGATCAACATGCGCCGCGCCACGTTCTCGGGAATGCCGCGGGCGCGCAGGTAGAAAATACTTTCGGGATTCAATTGGCCGATCGTCGCCCCGTGGGTGCATTTGACGTCGTCCGCGTAAATTTCAAGCTGCGGCTTGGTGTCCGCCGTGGCGTCGTCCGAGAGCAGGAGGTTCTTATTCGTCTGCTTGGCATCGGTTTTTTGGGCAATGGGATGGACGTAAATGCGCCCATGGAAAACGCCCTTCGATTTATCGTCGAGAATGCCGTTGAAATATTCGTGGCTGGCGCAATGTGGCTGCGCGTGCTCGACGATCATGTGATGGTCAGCGAGCTGTTCGTTGCGCGTGAGATAAAGGCCGTTCAGGATGCACTCGAGTCCTTCACCGGCGAGTTTGGTGCGGATATTATTACGCGAGAGCTTTGCCCCGAGCGCGAAAGAATGGACATTCACGTTACTGGCGCGGCCAAATTCACCGGCGATGGTGGCCATGTGAAAGGCATTCGCCGTTTCGTCTTGTAATTTGATGTGCTCGATGGCGGCGTTATCGCCGGCCACAATTTCCGTGACAGCATTCGTGAAAGATGCCGCATCGCTGGTGCTCAAATAGCTTTCGATGATCGTAGCCTTGCTGTTCGCCCCGGCGATGATGAGATTCCGCGGCTGGATGGTCTCGCCATTTTGTTTGGCCGAGGAAATATAAAAGAGCTGGATGGGATCGGTGATTTCGACATCCTGCGGAATGGAAATGAACGCGCCATCCGCAAAAAACGCCTGGTTGAGCGCGGCAAAGGCGTTGTTCGCGGTCACGGCATACTTGCCGAGATGCTTTTCGATGACGGTGGAATCCGCAGCCAGTGCGGCGGAGAGATTTTCCACGCGCGCGCCATTGGGAATCTTTTCCATCCGCGAAAGTTTCGGCGCAAAAAATCCGTTCACGAACACCAGGCGGCAACCGGGCAAAGTGGCAAAAGCAGCTTCACCCAACATTTTGCTTTCCGCGCCGTTGACCGTCGCGGCTTTGGCGGGTTGAAAGGGCAACCCGGCGATGGGCGCCACGTTGGTGAAGCGCCAGTCCTCATCACGTAGGGTGGGAAAACCGAGTTCAGAAAAGGTCGCAATCGCAGCGCTGCGCAAAGGCGTAAGCCAGGCGGGCTGCGGACCCGGGGCGGCCTGCCGGAACGTTTCTACAATCCGCGATTCGTTGGAATTTTTCGTTGGCGTCATGATGTCAATCGAACCCTAATCTTTTCATGGAATAGCCTTTCTAGCAAACGAAAAAGGAAGGCGTTTTCGCCACATATAGATATGGTGAAACCGCAAGGAAGGGAAAATTGCTATTCCTTCGAAACCACGCCCTCGGCGTTGTACAGCGTGAATTTCTTACCGCCGCCGAGCTGGATGCGGCAATTATCAAAATGGATGTCGCGCGCATTGTAGATATTGAAGGATCCGGGCGCGGTGATGTCCACGTTGACAAAATTGACATTGGAGACCGGCATTTGGGGAAGCCCCCAAATCGCGCCGCCTGCCACGGTGGCCGTGGCGGTAATGTTGCTGAAAGTGATGTCCCGCCAGATGGGCGTCGTGCGCGTTACCGGTCCCGCCTTAAATGCCGCCGCCTGCGCTGGTGTGATTTTGCTGATTTTGCCCGGCGAACCCGCACTCCGGTAGTAGCTATAGATGAGGATGGGCATTTGCACATTGGTCATCGTGAGGTCATGATAAAAAAGCCGGTGCACCAGCCCGCCGCTCTCCGTGTCGGCCTTCATCCGTATCCCAAATGTGCCGCCGGTAAAGGAGCAATTTACCACTTCCAAATTTTGTGCTCCCGATTGAGTGCCACTGCCGAAAGAGACCCCGTGGCCATAGCCAAAAACGCAATTCGTGATCAGCAAACCGTCCAGTGGCCCGGTAGAACCCATGGCAATGTTGTCGTCGCCGTCCGTAATGTGGCAATTCTCGATGATGCTGTTCGTGCCCACGAAATTGAGCCCGTCCGTGTTGGGCGAATTCGGGTCGGTATTTACCGTCAGGTTGCTGATGGTGATGTCTCCGCCAAACTTCCGCAGGCCGCAATGATGGCCCGGGGGATTCATGAAGGTGATGTCATGGATGAATAGCCGGTGGCAGGAGTAAAATTGCATCATCATCGGACGGTTAATGTCGTCCCCGGCTCGAACCGCTTGCCACCATGGGGCACCCTGGCCGTCAATCGTACCCCGGCCGCTGAGTTCCAGGTCTTGCGCCTGGTCGGCGGTTATGAATGTCGGCGCATTCGTGTAACCGCCCGGATAAGTTCCCAGCGGTTCCATCCGGAGTATGCCGCCCGCTTCCACTCGCAAATTCATCCGGCTGGACAGCGTCAGCGGCCCGCTCAAAAACGTCCCCGCCGGAATTTCTACGATGCCACCTCCCGCCGCATGCGCCGTGTCGATCGTCTTCTGGATACTCGCTGTGTTATCTTTCGCGCCATCGCCGATAGCCCCATAGTCCGTAACGACGAAAATATTCGTTGGAATCGTGGGCATAGCCGGGTTGACGGCACGAACACTAGTCGCCGCCAGGCCGACAAGAATGAGAACGAAGCGTAATCCTAAACTGCGTAACATAAGTATGTTGCCTTTTATTAGCTTATCGGACGGGCGCCAATTCACGGGGTTACAAGATAATGTCTTAATTTGACCCCTCGTCCCACAGCATCCGGCCCAGGCTGGCCCAAAGCGGCTTCAGGTCGTCATCCTGCGACGCCATCTTTTTGACAGCGGCCTTGTCAATCGCCGCCGCTTTTTTCAGCCATCGTTCTGCTTCTTTTAGTTCCCCCAGCTGAGAGCAGTAACAGGCCAGGTTGTACTTAAACAAATAATGCTTCGAAAATTTCGGCTCCGCGGCCAGGAGAATTTTCTTTGCATCAGGAATGCTGCCGCCGGTTTTGCGGCGCGTGGCGTAGGCCAGGTTAATCCAAACAAACGGCTCTTCCGGCAGCATTTTGATGAGTTCATTCGCCACTTCCACCGCCATGTCCCATTGTTTGGTTTTGGAATAAATCTCATATCGCACACTGAGCACGGCGGGATGCGTTCGTTCCGATGGGGAAATTTCCCGCAGTTCATTGGTCGCGGATTCGACGTCGCCCAGGCCGAGCCATCCTTCCGCCGCCTGCACATGGAAGCTGTCCGGCGTATCCAATGGCTTGATGCTTTTTTTCACCCGCGCCCAATGTCGCAATGAATCCTTGGATGACAAGGAGAATTCTCTGCCGCGAAATTACGCGAAAAATTTCCTGAGACGGCGCGCGACCGGGAGCATGAGCAGGCCCAGCGGCAGGAGGGCAGAGGGTTCTGGCACCGGGGCGACCCAGGTTTGGAAACCGAAATCCCAGTCCGTTTGCACACCCCAATTCACGCCGTCGGAGCTATAGATGGCCGAGCCGTTGGGATATGGGTTGCTGTTGAAGTAACCTGAATTGATCCAGTTATACCAGTTGGGATCATCGGTAGTGAGGAGAACATCCAGTTTCTCTCCCGATGTGACGGGGAAGCCGGCGCTGGCCAGCGAAATCGAAGTGGTAAACTGGTCGGTAAAAGTCAGGACGGGAACATTGGCCGGGGCAATTGAGCCGCTGAAGAGCAGGCCTGAGGGAGTCATATTGGGAAGGTCGCCATTGGCCAGGCGCACCTGGACATTGAGCGGATCCACGACACTGGCCTGCCGCCCGAGTTGAAAATCAATTTCTGTCAGGTACCCGGATATACCCACGGTGAAACTTTGACCCCAATAGTTGCCGGCAGTGACGGCCAGCGCCGCCTGCTGCGGAACAATGATTGATTGATCCACCACCGGCGCGAGTGTCAGGGCCGATGCGGAATCGGCATCGCAAAGCAATAAAGCAGCGGCGAGCATGAGTAAGGTTCTTTTTCCAGGATGACAAAGTGGATGGGACAACATAGATGTGTTCT
>DATJXK010000074.1:0-27624 GCA_035500235.1 Pseudomonadales bacterium
ACGCATCGGTGATGCCAACACGCTCAGTGATCCCGTTTCGGCAAATTTGAGCGACGAGGAAAAGCAGCGCTATATTTATCCTCAGGTTCGCGTCATCCAACCCGGCGGGCCGTACTTCAAGTGGCCGTGGGAAAAAGTTTATAAAGTCTCCGTGGCCACGCAGACAATGAACATGGCGTATGACCCTGATAATCCCAGCGCCAACTACCAAGGCACCATCCTCGAAGCTGTCACCAAGGACCAGCTCAACACCGGTTTAAAAGGACAAATCCGCTGGCGCGTTTCCGAGCGAAACCTTTACGCGTATGTCTTCGGGGTGAAACATCCTATCGCGCACGTCATGGGTTATTTCGTTTCTATTTTGCGAGAACGCATTGCGAATTTTGAAGCGCAGGCGCCACCACCAACCGCCGATACCGAACCTCACAACGTTGCTGCGACGGCGGTCACGGGCATTTCCATTAACGACCTGCGGAAAAACCTCCGCGACATTAACGACCATATGGACCAGGAATGCGCGAGTTCGCCAGGGAGGTATGGCATCGTTTTGGAGGCGTCGCTCATCACGGAAATCAGTCCCCCGCCGGATGTCGAATCCGCGCTGGCGGCCATCAACACCGCTTACAACGAAGTGTCTTCGGACATCAGCCTGGCACAAGCGTCCGCTGACCAAAAGATTGTGCAATCCAAGCGCGCCGTGGAAATCGAAACGCTCAAGGCGCAGGCGGAAGTCCAGCCGCTGATTGCCATGGCCGAGCAGTTGAGCGACCTCAAAAAGAACGGCGCCGGCGCGCTGGACTCGTACATCCGCAATGTCCGGCTGCAATTATACAAGGAAGCCAAGACCGTGATTATGGAGGCTAGCCATGATTGATCTCAGCCACGTTCCCGCTGGCGGCTTGTTTTTTATTGCAGGCATTGTGACGTTTATCGGTTTATTTATTTTCTTCCCGATCGTCTTCGGCATTGCGCAACTCTTCGGTCTTTACACCATCGTCGAGGAGCAGCAGTGCAAAGTGTATGTGTTATTCGGCAAGGTCATTTGCGTGATTGACCAGCCGGGATTGCACCTGCTGATTTTCAAGCTGGGCCTTAAAGCGCCGCTCGTCAATTTTCTTGGCAAATGCCATACGCTCGACTTCCGGCTGGACCAGGAATATCTCCGCAGCACGCCGGTGAACTCGGAGGAAGGCGCACCGATGGGCATCGGCGTCTGGTACGAAATGTACATTAGCGATCCCATCGCGTTTCTGTTCAAGAACGCCGACCCGCGCGGCTCGCTTGCGGCGAACGTTGGCAATTCCACTGTCCGTTGCCTGAGCAATTTGAAGCTCGCTGACATGCTCCAGAACCGTCACCCGATGAGCCAGACGGTGCGCAACGAAGTCTCACCTCAATCACAGGCATGGGGTTACAGCCTGGGCTCGACCTATATCCGCAAGGTGCATTTTCGCGACGCGGAAATGATCAAGCAAATCGAGGAAAAGGTCGTGAACCGTTTGCGCCAGGTAACCGCCGCGATCAAGCAGGATGGCTCGAACCAGGTAAATATCATCACAAGTACCGCTGAACAGCGCGCCTCGATCGAATTTGCCAAAGCGGCGGCCATGCGTCCGCAAATTGTCGGAGCGGCCCTTCAGCAAATTTCCCAGGACCCGCAAATTTCTGATGCCCTGTTCCAGACCCTCGAAACGCAGAACATTATCGAGGGCCAGGCGGACATCACGCTCATCCCCAAAGATTCGAAGCTCCTGGGCGAACTCGTGGCCAGCCAAAACAGACCAGCGAAAAAGTAAGAGCCGTTTTACGCGAATTTCGCGAATTAACACGAATTTTTCACGCTAAGGCATTTCGAGGTGGCAGAGTTGTTTGCTGCGCAGCGTAACCGGTGTTGGCTATGCGATACGTCAGGCGCGCCGCATGATGACATACGCGGTGCCCAAACCCATCAGGCTTAGCGCGCAGGCAACGACTGCTCCCGGCCATGCCGCACCCCACAGAGACGCCAGCATGAAGGACAGGAACGCACAGCCGGCAATATAGGTAGCCGCAGTGCCAGCATGCTTGTGCGGAGTTTCTGTTACGGTCGAATCTTTAGTATTTGTGTTTTGAGGTGTTTCCATAAATTTCTGTGTGCCTAACGGAAGCATATTCGCAAATTTCTGTCAAAAGCTATCGGTGCGCAGGATAGGGTGCCTGCTGCAATCTGTCAGGGCTTCTTGGCAATCATGAATCGAACTTCATATTTGAGGTCATCCTCCCGGCTTCGATAATCGGGTAATCGCCCGAAATTGTCATAGATCCTCTGCAACATTTCTTGTGAAACATCGCCTTTGCTGGCCATCTCAAAGAACGGTTTCTTGTCTTTTGTCAGGGTCGTCTGAACTACGAGCTCGAACGCGTTGTTGGTGGCACCAAGCGACGAATCAATTGCGTGCTCGGTTTTGCGGATAAAATCTGCCAGCTCTGACACATTAATACTGCGGCTGAACTGTTCCTGCGTAGAAAGTAGCCTGATCCCCTGATTCTGAACTCGATTGGTCGACGCTTTGATCTCCGGTGGATTCATCGGATGATATGTGCGCCAGTCGGCCTGATACGATTTGCCATCAATCGGACTCTGATAATTAGTCTCGTCTGCCACGGCGGTGGCAATAAAACCGAAAATAATTAACGTCGTGATGCAATATGTCCTCATGGCCACAACAGGTTATGTACCGGCTCGTGCACGTTTATTAATCTCTTCTGTTACCATGACTTTATGAAGCCAGCTTTGCAAATTTCTGTCAAAGATTATCGGATACACTCGCAAACTCGCCCGCTGTCGCGGATATGGTATGAAGTATAGGACCTTTTATCCCGGGATAAATCCCGGGGCTATATATCTATCGCCCTGATGGGACTTTCAATCAGGCTTGCTGTGCAAGCGCCCTTATGCTTTCCCAGTCTCCTTGCGCACGATGGGGGCAACATGCGTTCCGAGCAACTCAATGCCACGCAAAAAATTTGGCTGCGCCAGTTCCGCCACATCCATTTGAAATGTGAGGCGCGAAATACCGCCAAGCGCTTCGCTGTGGTTCAGGAGTTTTTCCGCAACTTCCTCGGGATTGCCAACGAGAAAAGCGCCGTGCGTGCTGCGTAAGGCATCAAATTGCGCGCGCGTGACCGGCGGCCAGCCCCGTTCTTTACCAATTTTCGTAAAGGTCTTCGCGTAGCCAGGAAAAAAGTCCGCAATGGCCTTCTCCGTGGTTTCGGCAACGTAGCCGACAGCATGGACGCCGACCTTGAGCTTCTCCGGGGCGTGACCGGCACGTTTCCCATATTCGCGATAGATATCCACGAACGGACGGAAGCGGCGCGTCTCGCCGCCGATGATGGCGATCATGAGGGGTAAGCCCAAGACCCCGGCACGGGCAGCAGATTCCGGCGAGCCGCCGATGCCCACCCAAATCGGTAAAGGGTTTTGCAGAGGCCTCGGATATACACCCTGGCCGGTCAACGCCGGGCGATGCTTGCCGGACCAGGTAATAAATTCGTTGTCGCGCAACTTCAGGAGCAAATCCAGTTTCTCTGCATAGAGCTCATCGTAGTCTTCGAGTTGCAGGCCGAATAATGGAAAGGCCTCGGTAAAGGAACCGCGGCCGGCGACAATTTCCGCACGGCCCTGCGAGAGAAGATCCAGGGTGGCGAAATTTTGAAACACGCGCACGGGATCGGCGGCGCTCAGGACGGTGACGGCGCTGGCCAGGCGGATGTTTTTCGTCTGCGTGGCGGCGGCCGCAAGAATCATTTGCGGCGCGGAATCGAGGTATTCTTTGCGATGGTGTTCGCCCACGCCAAAGACATCGAGACCTGCCTTATCCGCCAGTTCAATGCGCTGGACGAGGTTACGGATGCTGTCAGACGCACTGACGCCACTATCCACGGATTTCGCAGCGAAGCTGTCCACACCAATCTGCATGGCGGCACTTTGCGGCTTTGGCGCCGGCTGCTCCGCCCTGCCCTGCTCTTTTGTTTCCAGTTCTGTCATGCCATGACCTTAACCCGTTGCCAGCGCGATGGGAAATATCATGTTTTTTGGGTGAGTATAATTTAAAGGTATGGTGTTGATTTAGAGCGGTACTATTATTAAAAAAGAATGCTGTTACCAAATGAATATCGCCCCTACGTCCATACGAAAACATTTTTGGTGGCTCATTCCTGACGAATTGGCCGGCATGCCTCTGCCCTGGATCAGCATTGAAAGACTTAAAGAACCAGGCGCCGCAGCCAACAAATTTAAAGACGATGTCAGTTTTTTGGCTGAAATAGGCATTAAATCCATCATTGCCGCGCTGAATCTTCCCGCACAAAAAGCCATCTTTGAACATTGCGGATTTAAATATTATTCACTGCAAATTCCTGACGGTTGTCCCCCAAAAGCAGAACAAGTCCACGGTTTATTTCAATTTTACAATTCATGCCCGCTCCCGCTGGTAGTTCATTGTGAAGGTGGAATTGGGCGGACTGGAACCTTGCTGGCTCTACTATTAATACATCGCGGGTTGTCGCCTGATGCCGCCATTGCGGCGGTTAAGAAAGTGATGCCACCTGCGTTGGAAACCCGAAGCCAAATCGAGTTTGTTCGATCTTTTGAGAAACACCGTCACGCTAAAGCCTGAGCCCCAACTGCTCGCCAGAGTTCGACTTAATTAGCGCTCCACTTATAACCATATCCTGGCGGCGGATCGTAGTAACAGGCAGGAAGGCCGCTGTCATCCCAATAAATGGGGATGTAGGTGACGTGTCCATCTACGAAGCCGACCATGTTTTTGGCATTGTTAATTCCCGCGTCCCCGTCCGGCAGCATTTGGTGTTCATGCCACGAAAATGGCCGGGCGGCGCTGAAATCGGCAATCAAAACGGTTTTAGCCTGGTCATGAACGGCGGAAAGCTTCCAGCCAAACAATCCGGGAGAAGTCGTTTGATCGGGCAAGGTAGGTGGCGGATCGCTCGTCCCGCCTAGGCCGTTATATCCATAACTGGTATATAGACCGTTCGACGATAGAAAAAAACTTCCGTCCATGAGCACGTCTTTGGCGTACCAGTATTCATCCGCCGGACAATCAAAAACCTTATCTCCCGGCGAAGGTGGCCCGCTCAGGCCGGCGTACCTCATCACGAGGGGCTTATAAAAGAGAGCCCAGATATTGGTAGCCACACCGCCGAAGGTGGTATTCGGTTCAGTCGGCAACTTGTCCTGGTTGTCCCCGGCGTACAGGTTGAAGGCGATGCCCAGTTGTTTGAGATTGTTCAAACAAGTCGTTCGTTTTGCCCTCGCCTTGGCGCTGGCAAAGACCGGGAACAACATCGCCGCCAGAATAGCGATGATAGCAATAACTACCAACAGCTCGATGAGTGTGAAAGCACGACAGCGATGTATAACATGCGTTGTATTCATTTGGTTTTGGTTCCGATAATTTGCGAGAGATTCATCCGCATAAGGTCGCTGATATGTTTGATCTTCACGTCTGCAGCTTTGGGGAAAGCAGACTGGATTTTTGGATCGTTGGCAAATTTGCCTTGGCACGGGCAAACAGTCGTCACTCGTTTGCCCCACGCCTTTTTAACGGCATCCAGGATGCGCAATTTATCATCCACCAACACATAATTTTCCGCAGGATAACGCCGCTCGACGTCAGCCAATGCAGCTTCCTTATGCACATAGATAAGCACGTGGCCATTCACGGCTTTGAAAATGCCGGAGCGCGCGACCTTGCGCGGCTGAAACACCACGTCGCCGTCGGTAAGGATAACCGTCCGCCCCCACTTGCGAAGCCGTGCGAGCACAGCCAGGGCCCGCGGGTAAAGCCGCCGCTTGAAAGGATAATCCACCAGGAAATTGGCGGTGGCCACCCAATGATGCTCGTAGGGAAACTCCACGCGAAAGCGTTGGAAGGCGCCGAGATAATCGCGATAGCCCAACTCCTGAAAAAGTTCTTCCTGGATTGTCCAATATCGGTCCCGGCATTTGTGACCAAATGCCCGCTCGATATGTTGCTCGATATCTTTTTGGATGCGGTCGTTGTCTAGCAACGTATCGTCCACGTCTATGAGAAAGACAATTTTATCGGCCTGTTTCATATCGCAAATCTGAATCTTCTGCGGGAGCGAGGCAGGGCGACCGGCTTATTTGGGATTTCTTTTCGCCCGTTTTACTTCTGATTCAAGCCTGGAATTTTGCATGGCGAGGATGGCTGCTTCCAGGTTTTCTACCTTTTGCTGTGTTTTTTTCAGCTCTACCCGGTTTTTTTCCGTAGCCTTTAGCAGGGCCTCAAGGTCTCGTCTGGTATCTGGTTTGGGCATTTAAAAAAAATCAGGTTAATCCCAGTTCGTTTTTACAGATGAGGATCGCCTCGGCTGACTTTGAATGCCCCAACCGCCTGGCTTCCTCAAAACAGATGAGCGCATCTTCATAGCGACTCTCTTCAAGCAGGTCGCGCCCGCGGCTGAACCAATTTTTTGAATTGGCCGACCTCTGCGGACCGTTGTCATCATTTGTAAACATGAAGAGTTAGCTGTTTCTTGTAATTCCCAAATTTAATGCACCCGCCAAACGATGCGCGCTTTGTCCAGGTCATAAGGGGACATTTGCATTTTCACGCGGTCGCCGACGGTCAGTCGGACAAATCGCTTGCGCATCTTGCCGGAAATAGTCGCCAGCACGAGATGTTTGTTATCCAGTTCGACACGAAACATGGTGCCCGGCAATACGACTCGCACGTAGCCTTCCACTTCGATGGCTTCTTCTTTCATGGCAGACAAAAAATAACGGCGGGTCGGTTCCCCCGAACCCGCCATAAAGCATTTTCTAATGATTAGTAGCGATCACGGCCGCCGCCATATTCACGACGGCCACCCGCCGGACGTTCTTCACGCGGCCGCGCAATGTTCACGGTGATGGCGCGTCCGCCTAAATCTTTGCCATTCATTGCATCAATGGCCTTCTGCGCTTCGTCCACCGTGCTCATAGTTAGAAAGGCAAAGCCGCGTGAGCGGTTGGTGGCGCGATCCATCATCAGGTTGGCTTCAGTGACCGAGCCAAACGCGGCAAACGCGTCCTGAAGGTCGTTTTCAGTGGTATCGAAAGAAAGGTTTCCGACAAATAATCTATTGCTCATTTAATGTTTATGTCCTGGTCTGAAGTTTGCTATGACCAGACTGTTTCCGTGAATCGGATTTCAAATCATCACTGAACGAGGTTCACTTGAAGATTTACACGCCGTTAAAGCACAAGTCTCAATCAGACAAGTCCATCGTGACAGCCTTGGCCCGAATAGCAACAGGTATTTTTGCAGGAATGTCGTCTTCAATCGGCATGATTGACTCATCCCGGCACTTAAAATATCAAACGTCACATATATGGATCCCCTGCCGGAGCGATGCCAGGGCGTCCGGGCGCGCGGGTAGAAATTCCTGGGCGACGTAACCCTGGAAACCGGTGACGAGGATGGTTTCCATGATGCGCGGATAATTTAGTTCCTGCGTGCCGTCAATTTCCGCCCGGCCCGGCACGCCGCCGGTGTGGTAATGGTCGAAATAATGGTGATTCTCCCGAATCGTATCGCAGACATCGCCGTCCATGATCTGCATGTGGTAGATGTCGTAGAGCAGCTTGAAACGTTCCGAGCTAATGCGTTTCACGAGTTCAACACCCCAGGCAGTGCGGTCGCACTGATAATCTGGATGCGTGCGTTTGCTGTTGAGGAGTTCCATGCAGAGGGTGACCTTTAATTTTTCTGCCAGCGGCAAAATACGTTTCAAGCCGGCGGCACAATTCTGTAAACCGGCTTCGTCGCCCAGGCCGCCGCGGTTGCCAGAGAAACAAATCAGGCGTTGGAACCCGGCCTCGGCAGTTTCGCGCAATCGCTGTTCGTAAATCCGTGCGAGCGTGTCGTGATGCTCGGGACGGTTAAAGGCTTTAGGAATGGTCCCGATGCCATCCGCGTTCGGAAAACTCACCATGGAACAGACAAGACCGTGTTTTTTGAGAACAGGAAAATCGGTTGGGTCGAGCAGGTCAATGGCGGTGAGACCCATTCCCTTCACGGCAACGCAGAAATCGTCCAGCGGGATTTTATCGTAACACCAGCGGCAGACAGATTGATGGATGCGGTTTTTCATTTTCGCCGTGTTATTTTTTGAAAAATCCATTCTGCGCGAGCCATTCATCAAAGAGTTCAGGCCATTCTGCCACCACGCCTTTATTGCTCGGACGCACGCCGAAACCGTGGCCAACACCCCCATAGATATGCAATTCCACCGGCACTTTATCTTTCTTAAACTCGAGATAAACGTTCGGCAACCCCTCCGAGATGTCCGGGCGATCGTTCGCCCCGCAGACTAAAAATGCCGGCGGCGATTTCGCAGAGACTTTGATGCGGGATAAATTCCCCGGGTACATCAGCGCCTGAAAATCAGGATAAGAACTTTGCCGTTGAATAGGATCGGTCGCATCTGTTGCCCCCTTGTCGTAGTTCATCCCCGCCAGGAAAGCCAGTTCGCCACCGGCGGAAAATCCCATCACACCGATGCAATGTGGATTGATATTCCATTCACTCGCCTGGCTGCGAACCAGTCGAATGGCGCGTTGCATATCATCCAATTCATCGCGGTCCACGGTGTAGACTGAATTGGTCGCCTTGGACAACCGGTATTTGAGCACGAACGCTGCAACGCCGTGTTCACTCAGCCAGCTTGCGACGTTGTAACCCTCGTGATCGATCCAAATTTCGCGATGGCCGCCGCCGGGGGCGATGACCACGGCCGCACCAGTCGCTTTGTCCGGTGTGGGAAGATAAGCCGTAATGGACGGGTTTTGAACGTAGGTAAAGACGTGATTTCCTGTGGCCGGGTCAATCCTCATGGTTTCGGCATTGGTATCTTTCTCCGACCCCGGCGCGCCGTTGGGCCAAAGCAAAATCACTTGCGGCGTATCAGCAGCGAATGCGGAACACATAGTGGACACGGCAAAAAAACAACCCAAACAAATGAGCGCGAAGTAATGATTTTTCATAAACGAAAAGACGGCAACCGGGCGCGATGTTAAGTCCGGAACCTTAGGAGATAAAGAAGTAATGCGGTAACACCTGGAGCCTTTCGCGCCAACTTCACGCAAAAGGTGTGAACCTCACGCATACTCACCGGCAGCGTTTTTGCATTCTTCAACATATAAGCCAAAAATGCTCGTGGCATTGGTAATGCTTATGGCTTTTCCAGGATGATTCGTTCGTATTCCATTGCCGAACAAACGTCTCCACACGGGTGGAATCGCACTCAGCATCACCGTCCCCATCCCATTCTCCCTAAAACCAACCTGCAGCGAAGGGACATTTCCATTCATACTTTTCCAAATGACTGCGCGAGAAGATTTTCCGCAACAACCTCTGTTAGCAAGGACGGCTGTGAGTTTGTCTGCATCAATTTACTTGACAATGGCACTAGATATATGTATTTATTTCGCCAGACTCAAAAGACACCCCCAACCCGATGAAAAACCTGACGTCGATTTTTCTTCCGGCCCTCCTTTTTTCCTTATTTTTCGCGGTCCAAGGCCGGGCGGTCGTTTTCTCCAGCAATACCAACATCAGTCCGCTCAACACCAGCTATGACGGACAGGATATCATCATTAGCAATTGCACGGTCACGATCGATGGCGCGCATGGCTTTACGAGTGTTGCAGTTAAGTCTAATGGCACTTTGTCGCATTCATTTTCCCCCAGCGGCCTGTTAATCACGCTGATTAATGTCACAAACGAGCAGCAAACATTGAACGGAACCACACCCGCCACTTTGCTAAATGCTTCAAATAGCGTTTCCACCACCGTGCTAGTGACCGATTTGGGACAAACCGTCGTGTACACGGTCGGCGTTGATTACACGACGGTCACGAATATATCAGGCGACGTGCAGGGCATAGCCCGCACCCCCACGTCCTCCATTCCGGATGGAGCGACGGTGCTGGTGAATTATAGTTGGGAATTAGTGGTTGCGGCGGGACTGAATTTATCAGTCACGAACGGCGTGATCGTTGATCCCAGCAGCAGCATTAACGCCAACGCTATTGGTTACGGAAACGGCCAGGGACAAGGCCGCGGAAAGAGTTCCTTAAATACCTATTTTGACGGTTCGGGTGGAGGAGACGGCGGCAACGGCGGCATGAGCGCCAGCAACGCCGTCGGCGGGGTCTGTTATGATTCGCTCTATCAACCGGCCGCATTGGGCAGTGGCGGTGGTGCGAGCTACGCCGGTAATGGTGGCAACGGCGGCGGCCTTGTCCAAATCGTCGCAGGCGGGAATGTTGAAATTGATGGTACCGTTTCAGCGAATGGGGGGAACGCCGTTAATTCGCGCGCCGGCGGCGGTTCGGGCGGCGGCATTTGGATTTCTGCAGTCAGTATCAATGGCGCCGGGATCATTACGGCAAATGGCGGCACGGGCGCGGGCGGCTACGGCGGCGGCGGTGGTGGTGGACGAATTGCCATCGTCTGTGGCGCCAATACTTTTTCCGGCACCATGACCGCATATGGCGGCAACGGTGCGACCTATGGCGGCGCGGGCACGATTTACACTCAATTAACCGGGCAGACGGGTTTGCTCCTGCTCAACAACGGCGGCAATACCGGAACCAATTCTACCGTCACATTGCCCAATCCTGCGGATGTGGTCGTATCCGGCAACGCAGGGTTGATTCCCCTCGTCAATTTTACTCCGCGCAACGTGACTATTGGGCCGAACAGCACGCTGACTACGACCGCCGGAAATCTCATCAGCCTGTCCATGTCCAACCTCACGGTGCAAGCCGGAGGGATCTTCACCGTGAACGGTCTTTGTGGAGCAATTGGCCAGGGAGCGGGAACCACATATTCCATTAGCGGTTACACCTTCGGCGGCGGCGGCGGACACGGAGGCTATGGCGGAGTCGGCGCGTATCCCAATGCCACCGGCGGCATTACTTATGATACGATAGCAACGCCACTCCAATTGGGGAGCTCCGGTGGCGGCGCAAATATCTCCTTATTGGGCGGAACCGGCGGCGGCGGGGTTATCCTAACTGTCCCAGGCACATTGGAAATTGATGGTGCTATCACTGCGAATGGCAATAGCGGTTTCGGCACAGCCGGTGGTGGCGGCTCAGGCGGCTCAATCCTTTTACACGCAGGCACCATTTCCGGTGTGGGTACGATTGCCGCCAATGGTGGCGCAGGCGCAAATTCCTTAGGCGGCGGTGGCGGTGGCGGACGCATTTCAATCAATGTCACTACCTATTCATTCCTGGGCACCATAAATTGTTATGGCGGCGCCGGCGCCAGCCCGGGCGGCGCGGGAACGATCTATCGGCAAACCGGAGTTAACACTCCGCAATTGCTTTTGGACAACGGAGGCGTCGCAGGCCCGGCCACACCGGTGTGGAGTATCGGCGGTGAAAATTTAGTCATCCAAAATGGCGCGTCGGGCAGCGGCGGCTCCGGCACCACTTCGCTCAACACTTTGCTGGTCGCTTCCAATGCATCGCTCGCCCTATTGGGCGGTTCGTCCTCTGGAGGCTTTACGGTTGCCGGCGATGCGACCATCCAGGCCGGCGGCGGCCTTATCGCCGATTTTCAGGGTTATCCGGCGACCCAGGGAAGTGGTGCGGGAGGATCCTATGTGAGCACGCCTTCTTACCCTGGCGGCGGCGGCGGACTCGGCGGAATGGGTGGTAACAGTGCCACCAACCTGGCTGCGGGAGGACGGGCAGGTTATGAAAATATCATCCAGCCTGTATCACCAGGCTCAGGCGGGGGCGGTTATACAGTTTATTCCATTGGAGGAAGCGGCGGAGGTAATGTACAACTGGCCGTAACCGGCACACTACAACTCAGTGGCACTATTTCCGCCAATGGCGGCAATGGTTCGGGAGCCGGCGGCGGTGGCGGCTCCGGTGGCTCGATTTATTTGAGCGGTGGCATCATCTCCGGAAGCGGATCCATTTCTGCCAACGGCGGTGCCGGCGTCAATTCCATTGGCGGCGGCGGCGGCGGCGGATGTGTTGCCATCGTTTTTAATACCAACACATATTCGGGGCCGATTACCGCGTTTGGCGGCAACGGCGCAAACTACGGTGGCGCCGGAACAATTTATTTAAAAACAAATACTCTCCAAAATGCCCAGCTCACCGTGGATAACGCCGGCCATTCCGGAGCCGGTACGCTCATTCAATTTGTATCGCCGGCCAACCTGACGGCGCGTAACAGCGCCTTGATTGATTTGCCGGCAGGTTCATTTACGTTTGCGAATGTGCTGGTCAGTTCCAACGCTCAATTGGCCCTGACCAACAACGGTACGCTCACCATTAACGCGAACAATGTCATCGTGCAGTCCGGTTGCAGCATTACCGCGAATGCCTGTGGCAATGCCGCCAATTCCGGTCCCGGCGCAGGAAGGGTTTATGCCAGCGTCCCGTCATATCCCTGCAGCGGCGCCGGCAACGGCGGGTATGGCGGGAATTCAGCGACTAATTTGGCCCTCGGTGGCGCGGCCGCTTTTTATGGCCAGCAAAATACGCCCACCACTGTCGGCAGTGGCGGTGGCAGTGAAACTCCCTATTCACTCGGCGGCGCAGGTGGCGGTGTGATTGTATTAAACGTCACAGGCACGTTGCAATTGGATGGAACACTTTCAGCCAATGCGGGAAATGGCAGCGGCAGCGGTGGTGGTGGCGGCTCCGGTGGCAGTTTGGACCTGGCCCTCGGCAGCCTTCTCGGTTCCGGTGTCATGTCGGCCAATGGCGGAAGTGGCGCAGGCTCCATCGGCGGTGGTGGTGGCGGCGGCATGATCGGCATCAACTTTACCGCTTCCAATGGCCTTCTCACCAATTCCTTTAACGGGGCGATGACTGCCTTCGGCGGCGGCGGCGCTAATTACGGCGGCGCCGGAACAATTTTTCTCCGGACCAATTTCAACAACCTGTCATTAACGATTGTGGATAACGGCGGTAACGTGGGCACGAATACCGGAATTACTTATTCATCCGCCTCCAGCGGCCTCATTCTGCGTAATGGCGCGATTGGCTGCCTCAATGTTGGCGGCCAGAATTTTTCCAGCGTGTTGATCACGTCAAACGCCTGGCTGGTTCCCAGCATTAAAAACAGCGGAATCGTAACCCTTTCTTGTGACGGCAATGTCACCGTGCAGGCGGGTGGCGGCATTATCGCCGATGCCTACGGCAGCTTGCAAAATATAGGCACGGGACATGGCTTCATTTATTCCCAGGGACCGTATTATCCGGGTGGTGGTGGCGGCCATGGCGGATATGGCGGTATGGGTATTTCAAATCTGGTCGCCGGCGGTGTCGCCTTCGATTCAACGACCGCGCCGAATCAATTAGGCAGCGGCGGCGGCGCTTATGTCGGGACTTCCACGGGTGGTTCCGGTGGCGGTTATGTTAGCCTCGTGGTGCAAACTCCGTTTGTCACGACGATTAACGGCATCATTTCAGCCAATGGCGGCAATGGTTCCGGTTCCGGCGGCGGCGGTGGCTCGGGCGGCAGTATTGCTATTTCCACGAGGACACTCGCCGGCACCGGCTCTATCACCGCAAACGGCGGTAACGGCGCATTCAATGTGGGCGGCGGCGGCGGCGGCGGACGCATCGAGATTTTCTTAAACCAAACTATATTTACCAAAACCAATCTCTTTGGCGGGTCTATTGCAGCATACGGTGGCGGAGGCGCAGGTTACGGCGGCGCCGGAACCGTTTATTATCTGACCAACCTCCTGAGCTTCTCTCCCACCGTCGTCCTGGATAACAACGGCCACGTGGGTACAAACACTTCCTTTGCTTTCAATAATTACGATGTCACGGTGCAAAACGGTGCGATTGGCCTGTTGCCATCGAGCGGCTCATGGACGACGCACAACATTACCATTCTGAGTAATAGTGCGATGACAGTCCTGCCCACCACGGCGAACATTACCGTACAACCCAATAGCTTGGTCATCGCCCAGGGTGGGGCATTGATCCTGGATGGTACTGGCTACGGCTATCTGAGTGGGCCCGGCTACGGCGCTTCCAGCGGCAGCCTTTTCGGCGGCGGCGGCCATGGCGGTTATGGTGGCGGAAATTCCACGGGAGGGAATGCGTATGATTCTATCGTCGCTCCTGTAAATGCCGGCAGCGGTGGTGCAATTTATCAATCCACTGCCGGTGGCGCAGGCGGTGGGTCATTGACCATTTTGGGAAGCTCTGGCTCGGTCACCACAGTGACGGTGAATGGACGGCTGTCGGCTAATGGCACGAGCGGCGGTCTCAACGCTGGCGGTGGCTCGGGTGGCAGCCTTTATTTGAACAACATTTACAACTTTTCCGGCAGTGGCGTCATTTCCGCTAATGGCGGCGCGGCCACGGGTTCTGGCGGCGGCGGTGGTGGCGGACGCATCGCCATTAATAGCACGGCAAATAGTTTCACAGGCCAAACTTCTGCTTATGGTGGCGGCGGAAACTATCCCGGCGGCGCGGGCACCATTTACACCGCGTCCGGCAACACTAAAACGCTACTCGTCAATAACGGCGGCATCGCCGGTACGAACACTCCCTTGACCTATGGTTTTACTTACCCGACGTCACCGTTTGACCTGGATATTTCCGGCGCGGCTTCGGTGGCCGTGCTGACTTCGCTCCCTGTGTTGAGCAACTTGAATTTGTCCGCCGCCACGACGCTCACGATACCCATAGCACAGTCCAGTCTCTATATCGGGGTGTTAAACAATGCCAACATCGGTGGCAATTTGAACATGGATCAACAAGGCTACTCACTGACGAATGGGCCCGGTGCGGGAAGTGCCATCAATAACGCTGGCTCGGGTGCTGGTTACGGCGGGGCCGGTGGAGCATCCTCCAGTGCTGCTCCGGGCGGAGTCACCTATGGCGTGGCCGCAGAACCACTCGCTTGGGGCAGTGGCGGCGGCAACGGCGCGGCGACTGTCAATGGCGGTTCCAGTGGCGGCGGCGCGTTGCGCCTCAGCGTGCTCGGCACATTGAATGTGACCGGCAATCTCAGCGCCAACGGAAGCGCCGGCGCCCAGGACAATTCCGGTGGCGGTTCCGGCGGCAGCGTTTGGATTACAACCGGCGCGTTGTCTGGTACGGGAAATATCTCAGCCAATGGCGGCAATGGAGTGTTGTCCGGTGGCGGTGGCGGCGGCGGCGGACGCATCGCCATTTATACGCCCACCAATAATTTTACCGGCACAACTAACGTCAACGGCGGCAGCGGTGATGTCTCCGGCCAGCCCGGAACGATCTTCCTTGCCAATGCGTTCACTGATTTTGAAATCATTTCCCAATCGCCCACCGGCCAGGTCATGAACACGGTAAGCTCCGTCACCCTCGGATTTAACGACATGCTAAACGCGGCCTCCGTGTCCGCCTCGGACTTCACCCTGGTGACGCCGGAAGGCACGCTCGCGCCGTCCAACCTGACCGTCACTGTGTCCGGGCCTTACTCGGTTCAAATCGGTTTTCCCACGCAAAACCTCAATGGTAATTACACCATCGCCGCCGCCGTTACCATTTCGAACATGCTGGGCGTGCCGCTGGCCGTCCCCTACTCCGGCATTTTCACCATTTCGTTACCGGCAATTTCCGGCACCGTTACCAATACCAGCGGCGCGCCAATTGCCGGCGTCCTGGTGCAGCCCAATGGCGGGTTGATGGGTATGATGACCGATGCAAACGGCAATTACTCGATTGGTGTGCCGAACGGCTGGAGCGGCACGATGACTCCCTCGTTCGGCACTAATATGTTCGTGCCCGGCTCATTGAGTTATTCGAATGTGACCAGCTCGCTGGCGAGCCAAAATTATTTGATGGTCTCAACCGTGGCGCCGAATCTCACCAGCAGCGTCAGCGGCACCAATTTCACCATGAGCTGGACCGGTATTTCGGGTGTGACTTACCAGGTACTCTGGTCTCCAGATCTGATCAACTGGCAGCCGCTGGGCAGCGCGCTGATGGGTACCAACGGGCCGATGCAAATTAGCGTTCCGTCCAACACCAACGCCGCCGCGTACTTCATGCTTCAGGCGATGCATTAAAAGATTCAAAGCTGAACCCATAATACTGTATGAAAGCAAAGCATAAATTTTTCATGACTGCGGTCACCTTGCAGTTGGGGGTGCTTGCCGGCTCAGCTCAAATTGGCGATTACCTCTATAGTGGAACCGAGCAGACTATCAATTTAGGCACGGGCACTTATTACATCACCGCTTATGGTGCTCAAGGCGGCGCTGGCTCCTCCCGGCTCAGTGGATTCAACAATGGCGGCCTCGGTGCAGAGATGGAAGGTGAGTTTAGATTCACAGCACCTACCACACTAACTCTGCTAGTTGGTGGTAGCGGTGTCTCTCTTGTAAACGGTTATGGCGGGGGCGGTGGAGGCGGCGGTAGTTTCGTTGTCGCTGGCAGCAACCCGCTGGTCATCGCCGGAGGGGGCGGAGGCGGTGTCTTCGGCGGTGGTCCTGGTTTAACCAGCACCACTGGTGGCACTGGCGGCGACTTCAACGGCGGTATCTACAATGGCGCTGCCGGCTCCAATGGTAACGGCGGCTCCGCTGGCACCTATGCTGGCTACGGCCTGGGCGTCAGCGGCGGCGGGGGTGGCGGTTATTTTAGCGGCGGGGGTAATGGCGGTAACAGCTTCTTGGCCGGTGGAGCTGGCGGCGTCGGCCTCAACACCGGCAATAGTGACGGCGGTGGCACCGGCGGCGGCGGAGGCTTCGGTGGCGGTGGTGGCGGTGGCTTCTACGGTGGCGGTGGTGGAGGAGGCTATAGTGGCGGCGGTGGTGGAGGCAACAACGCTGGCGGCGGCGGCGGTTCCATTATTGATTCATCCGCAATCGCGATTTTTACCGAGATTTCGGGCGTAGCAAGTCCCCATGGTTCATCCAATGGTGAGATTATTATTGCAGTCCCCGAACCAGCCACATTGGCATTGGCCGGATTAAGCGGATTGTCTCTGTTGTTTTATCGTAGCAATAAGATTAATGGCTGATTTAAATGGTCCCGGTAAATCGGTAGCTTGGCTTCCAGCTCACTGCCCCTCTGCCTTTGCAATCTCCACCGCAAAAGCATAATCCGCCCCGAACATATTGGATCGGAAAATAATATACTTCATGTCGGGCGTAAAAATGGGGTTGGGTTCCAGCCGATAGTTTTGCTGGGACATATTGACCAGTTTTTCGGGCTCCACATAGCCGCCCTTGATCAGGTTGGTGCCCAGCGTCCCGTCACTGGGAACCATCACGGGCCGCAACAGGAAAATCCAGGGCGCTTTGGGGTCGCCATCGCCAGTAAAGAGTTTGCCGTCGGGCGATGAGTTGTCATGGATGGATGTCGCATCACTGGGATAAAACAGCCAGACGCGCTCGCCGGTCTTGACATTGTAGCTGGCAATCCAATTGCCCACCCGGCCGCGCAAAATATGGAGTTGGTAATAAACGGTCTCGCCATCGGCACCCCACCATTCATGGCCGGCGATTTCCCCTTCCATGGTCCGCTTATGAATCAACTGGTTTTGCGAACCGTCCGTGCGAATCGTCCAGATGCGGTCCACGTGTTGCCAAACGCCTTCGTGACAATACATCAATAGGGTTGGGTCCGTGGGCGAGAATTGCAGGTGATTCAGCCAATCCGTCCGGTGCTGCAACAGCTTCTTAACTTTGCCTGTCCGCAGGTCAATCGTGAACAGGGTCATCGGCAATTTCGCCGCCAGGCGTTTTTCCATCATTTCGCCTTTGTTGGCCGGCTCGCCCATATTGGTGGTGCTCATCCGGCCATAAACCGCCGTGCCATCGTACGCGCCGCCCGCATGGGCATCACCCTCGACGTAAGTGCCCGCGGCGAGCGTTTCATCAGCGTTAATGGCGCTCACTTCAGCCCGGCGCGGCAGGTCAGCCAGCTTGCGGTTTTCGCCTGTGTCCAGGTTGATGCACCAAAGCGCATGAACCATCGGCTTATCCGTCACGCGCGTGTAATAGAGGTTGGGGAATTTGTGGCCCACAATGATCGCACGCGCCGGTCCGGCGACGACCTGGGTGGCCTGCAGCGTGGCCAAATCCAACATCGAGATACCGTCGGGCGTGGTATAGACCATCCGCTTGCCGTCCGGGGTGAAACAATTGACATTGAAATAAAAACTATCCGAGCCTGGCTCCTGCGTCAGCCGAATGACCCGGTGGCCCGTGTCCGGATCCACCCAACTTTGTGGCACCTCGTTAGTCGTGGTATCCGCCGCGCTTGCAAGGGAACACAAGGCGGTGCTTAACAAAACGGCTGAGAGGACTAAATGTTTAAGAGAGTTATTCATGGGTTGTATTCAATGGGCACACGTGCGTGTCTTATATCAGACTGAATTTTCTAAAAAAGGTTAACAGATTTTTGTGTTTTTGGCGCCTAATCTATTGAACACAACAATTGCTATATGATGTTGACACTGACTATTACAATCCAAAACTCGCCAAATGAGTAATCCAGGCCTAATAGGTGAAACACGAGCCGACCGACTCGCCAGAAACATGCTGCTTGAGGGAATATTAATGCCTCACGCAAAACGACGGCGTGATCAAGTTATTCTTCCGGCACCAGCACAATTCGCAAAATTCGTACATTATACTTCAGCAGAATCTGCCCTAAAAATAATAAACACAAAGCGGCTTTGGATGCGAAACGCCGTTTGCATGGCTGATTTTAGAGAAGTGCAACACGGCTTCAGCATTTTGCAGCGTTTCTTTTCGGAACCGTCCAATTCACAGGCATTCAACGGAGCATTCGACAAGGCTTGGCCAGGTGCCGCAGGTGAAGCCATCAATTTATTCAATAAACATTGGACGTCCCGCCTAATCCAACTGAACACGTTTATCGCCTCAGTTTCCGAACACGACGAAAGAGAAAATCAGCATGGCCGTCTTTCAATGTGGCGGGCTTTCGGAGGAAACACTGCAAGAGTTGCCATAGTATTTGCAGTTCCACCAATATCCGAGGGAGCCGACGCGATGCTTTTGAGGTTCAGCCCGGTTGCATACCTGTCCGATGCCGAAACCAACGCATTGATTCCTGAAGTCATCGCGAATGTGTCTCATAATATAGATGTCCTAATAGCTATTCCCCGGCAAGAAATGGTAAATTGGATATTTTCAATGCTCCTTTGGTGCGTCACATGTATCAAACATGAAGGCTTTAAAGAAGAAAGGGAATGGCGTGTCGTCCACTGCCCACGGCTCTTTACACCCTCGCCTTTGATTGAAAGTTCAACAGAAATAGTTGCCGGAACGCCACAGGTAGTCTTTAAATTGCCACTCGATAAACGGGTAAACCCGATTCTGGCCGATCTGGATTTTTCTACACTCTTTGACCGGCTAATAATTGGCCCTTCCCCGTACCCAACGGCAATGCTTGAAGCTTATCTAGCGGCCCTTTTAAGTGCCGGTGTTGAGCAGGCTCAAAATAAAATTTTCGTATCAAATATTCCCATTCGCTCCAATTCCTAGAGCCACCCATAGCCTGATATATTCAGGGACGATATTATATGATGCTTACAGCATACGCCGACGAATCATACACTCGTGAAGAAGGGAATTTTAAGCATGTCACGGTAGGTGGTTTTATCGCACAAGCGAGCTATTGGAAAACTTTTTGCATCGAATGGGCAGCGGCACTAAAAAAATACAGAGTTAAATATTTTCATTTTAAAGAATTTAACAGCAAAAAGTTTTGCAACGAATCTCGTAGTGATTATCTCGGATGGAGCGATGAAAGGCGTGAAGATTTTTTGTACGAATTGGCAGCCATAGCAGGCAGTGTTGCCGTGCCATTCGGAGGCACGGTTCCAGCAAGTCAATTTATTAAAGACGGCGTTACAGATGATCCAGTTCTTGTGGCCTATACTGCATTTTTCAGTGATTTACGCGAAAGCATCCAGTCTCATTGGCCAAAATTAACTGGTCAGAATTTTAGAAATCGCGTCCATTTCATTTTGGATGAAAATGAGGATAAGAAGTGGACGATACCGTTTCAGCAGGCATATGCTGTTTATAAGCAACGAGAACCTATTTTTGGCCATTTTACGGCCGGCAATGACAAGGAGGATTTGCCACTTCAAGCAGCCGATTTATTTGTGAATGCTACGCGCCAGCAGGGAGAACGGTTTGCACAGCAGCCCAGAATATTGGACCTTCTCTTATGTAAGAATCTTTATGCAGGCACCGATGAACATACGTTTTCTAAACTCATCAAATTGGGAATGAAGTGCGATTGGAATGAATCGATTAAGAGAATGCGAAAGCAACAAATCGAATTTAGAAAATCAAATCCAGGTAAAATATTTTTCCCATTGGAACACCCTCCGTTTAGGAGAATAATATGACCATGGAAGGGCCGGTTCCTAGTGTTGTAGTATTACGTCTCGGAAAAGGGGTCACGCGCGCGTGCAGTCCGCCTAAAATATTTCGAAATTATTTCCTGCTACACTTCAAAGACAAACGGCCAAACGAACCGCGTAACGCACAGGATGACAATTCGTTGCGTCAATCGTATATCGTAAATCGTAAATAAAAAATTGCGGTGGCGTCACGGCCAGCTAAATCCATAGAACCGCCGTGGAAAGTTTGCCAATTGTGGATCGATGAAACTCGAAGTGCCGCTGCCTGACAGCATGTTGGTGGACACCGGCAGCCAGACGGGATTGACCAGGTTCGTGCATGATTCCACCACGATGGTGGCATTAGTTGGGCCGGTGATATTAAAACCAAATTGCCCCCCCGCCATGGTAAAAGCCGTTGCCTGCGGATTCCATAATTCGGTCGGAACACCACCGAACGTCGGACCCCAGCCGGTGGTTCCGGGCAGGTAATAGACGATGGCGGGGTCACTGGAGAAAACAGTCCCATCATCGGGCGGGGCGTTGCCCTGAAAATAGGCGGATGTCAGGGTCGCACAGTTGGCGAACGCATAGTCCCCGATATTGGTGACACTGCCAGGGATGGTGACACCGGCCAGACTATGGCAGTTTCTAAACGCCGACCCTCCGATACTGTTGATACTGTTGGGTATGGTAACACTAGTCAGTTTGTTGCAACCTTGGAATGTATAAATCGCGATGCTTGTGATACTGTTTGGGATGGTCACACTGGTCAGACCGCAGAATTGAAATGCGCCCGCTCCGATGGCGAGGACACTGTTGGGGATGAAGACATTGGTCAGGAAGGATGGGAATGCCGCATTCGCGATGTTGGTGACAGTGTAGGGGATAATAATACTTGTCACAGGAGGAGCACCACCCCAGGGCACCTCAGTCCCATTGCCGATGCCGGTGACGAAGAAGGTATTGGGGTAGTTATTGATGGTGGCGGGAAGTACCACTACTGCATTCGTGCCACCCCAGGCGGTGATAGCAACTGAATAATTAGTGATGATTGTGTACTCGATAGTAGACGGCTGCGTTTCCGCCATGGTGGGCGCGCCGCCGAACGTCGGGCCCCAGTAAGTCGTTCCGGCCAGGTAATAGACGACGGCGTTGGTGTCGCCATAAAACGCGTTCCCGGCGTCGATTGGGGCATTGCCCGAAAAATAGGCGGCCCTCAGGTTGATGCAATTGGAGAACGCCAACGCACCGATGTTGGTGACACCGCTGCCGATTGCGATAGCGGTCAGGTTGGTGCAATTGGCGAACGCATTTGTCCCGATGCCTGTGAGGGGAGCATTATTGGTGTAGTAATTGGGAATCATCACAGTGCCACCGGGGTCGGTGTAACCTGTGATGGTAATCGCACCCGTCATATGATTCGTTGAGACCGTGAACTGGGCACGAACGGCAGCCGGAACCGCCAGGAGAGAGAGGACGGCAATGCAAACGTACCGCAGAAATATATTCATTTTCATAAACTCATTCCTTTCGTTTTTTATTAGAAAAACGGTCAACCACACAAAGCATTGCTGATGCCACGGTTATAATTCTCGAAATTCAGCCAAATAATGATAACGTCAAAAGTCCCATACTTAAAATGCGCGAAAATTTCACGCGCCGGGCGTGAGATTCACGCAGCCGAGATAAGCCCAGACCTTTTGAACCTATGCAGATGGAACCTGAAGGGGTCGGTTCCTGGTATTGTAGTATTACGTCACGGAAAGAGGGTCACGCGCGCGTGCAGTCTGCCTAAAATATTTCGCAATAATTCCAGTCAAGTTCACCGTAAAATTCTGCCGATGTGATTGGATTCCATCAACTAACAACTCTCAGCCCTCAACTGCCGATTGCGTTAGTCACTACCTTCTTTTCTCGCAAGCAATCATGGTAAAATCTCCATAATTGCCACGCCTGGCGTGGTTGCTCTTTGACATAAGGCGGAATGGAGAAAGCTCCGTAGGAGCGACATATTTGTAGTTTGCCTCAGCCCAAATGATTCTCAAGCCCTGCAAGGGCGACCGATGATAGCCCAGGACAAAGCGCGAGTCTGAGAGCGCGCCGCCCTGGGTAATAGCGTTCAAAAAAATAAGCCGCTAATTGCGAGCCACGACGCGCGCGTCCGCGACAGCGCGAATTTGATATGCGGCCAGGTTAAGGCATGACCCACATCCGGCGGCCGGTTTTAGGCATTGCAAGGTAAAGCAAGCCAACGCAAACCAGTGCAAGCAGTTTTAGGAAAAAAAGATTCTGCAAAATCCTTTCGCTAATTGGATATCCCTCTATAGCAGAAATCCGGGACGGGCGAATTAACCTAAATCAACCCTTACGGCTGAAAAACAAACCGTTTCAAAACCGAAACAGGCCAAAAAAATGAAGCCGCCCTTGATTTAGGTTGAGATGCTCACCAGGTCAAAATCTGTGTTTCATCCGTGTGAATCTGTGGCTAAAGCCTGTTTCGGAAGGCTACGGAAGCCTACAGAAGGGGGCCCCGGGATGATTGTTACCGTTTCAACGGTTTAACCTTTTAACGTTTTAACTTATTACAATCATCGAATAAACACGCATTGAAGGAACCGTGAACGTGATCTTCCCGTCCTCATCCTGGAATGGTACGGCCACCGGATCATTGGTATCCGGTGAAAAAACTTTGACGGTCTTCACCGGGCCAGCGAATTGCTTCTTAACCGTGACGGCAAAAGGAGACAAAGGATGTTTCCGATCATAGTTCACAAAATGAACAATGGTCTCACGGGTTTCAGGACGAACGTATAATTCTGCCACCGTCGTCAGTGGCGCGCCTGAAGTGAGGGAAAGACCGCCGGGCATGTTGGTCACAATGGCTTCGTACATCTCCTTATGATTTCTGGGCAGGACCCACTGCGCCGGCGACATTCGCGGACTGTGCTGGGAGACGGCGCCAGGCTCGGCATCCTGCATGTCCGCCGTTTTTGCCAGGGCGTCGGCGGGCTTGATCTGGGGAATGTAAACGATGCGTCCCCTGCCCTCGTTGCGTGCTGGAAGGAACGGGTTTTTGTGACGCTCTTCGCGCCAATCGTTGTACTGGCCGGTGTTGTCCGTGATGACAAGCGTACCGCCACCGCGGACATAATCGAGGAGCTGATTCACCTGCGCGTCAGAGACGCATTCCTGCCCGGCCAAAATCACTTCCTTGTACCGGTCGAGATTGGTGAATTCTTCATCGAACAAAAGGTCGAAAGGAATTTTATATTGGATCAGGACCTGTTCCGCGAGCGTGGCGGGCACATAGGTGGCGTTGATGCTGTAAGCCATAGACGGCCAGTTACGCAGGATGGCCACGTCCGCCACGTTGGTGGTTCCGGTGTAATACCGGTCATGATACGCGCGAAAAAAAGCGAGGATAGGAGTCGAAGCGGTGTGAGCATCCATCCATGGCGCACCGGCGTAACCAGCCACGGGCGTTTCGTAACCAAAGGCCATGTGCTGTGCGGCGAGCAATTCGTCACCAATCGGGGCATCGCAACTGGCGCCGATTAGCCGCGCCATCTTGTACGAACGGATTTGGGAAACCAGTGCGCCGGTCTTGGCGTCAATGCGCGCGTCATAACCGCCGGTATCGAAACTCAAGACATCCACATGCCCGGCGAACAACGGATGATAAACGGCGTTGGCCCAATAACGATTCCAGCTATAGACGCCCTTGATATTCATCAGGACGCTCACGTTCGGGTTGAGGCTTTTGACATAGTCCGAAAGATCGGCCGCATAATTCGCGAGAGATTCGCAGCGGAAACGCACCCATTCCTGCAAGACCGGGTCGTTGAGGACGGCCAATTGATCCGGCTGGTCCGGCGTGTCCCATTCGTTGGGCACAATCCAATCGACATTGGGCAAACCGAATCGGCGCGTAACAGCTTCCTTCGTGGGATATTTTTTGCGCAGGTAATCATGGAACGCCTTGATGCAGCGCGCATCGCGGCAGGAATCCGGCTCGGGCTGGAGCATGATGTTGTCAAATACGATTTGGTCCGCGTGCAAATCCTCGACGCCGATTTTAAGGACGCGCTTGATGTAATCGCGATAGGCAGGTTCGTTAGGGCAGGCGTAATGGCGATACGTTTGCTGGCCATAAGGAACCCAGTGATTGTCCTGGTTGCGCTGTTCCCAACCCTGCGCCTTGGGAATTTCGTGGTAGAGCGTTTCGGTAAACATCGTGCCGCCCACATAAAGCCCGACCTTGATGCCGAGCTTGTGCAACTGGTCGGCAATGCGCTTAGACTGCTCCATGGAAGGCTTTTCGTATTCCAGGCCAAATCCTTTATAGAAATAAATCATCGCATAGCGCACCCCGGCATCCGCCATGAGCTGGAGATTGGTCGGGTTGCCCATTTCCGTGTAACGTTGCGGTTCGTCGTCAAAGTGATCACCGCGCCGCAAAAGAAAATCCAGTGGCTCATGGGTCAGCCAAACAATATTTGAGCTTAGTGCCCGATTTTGGGCAGCTTCGAGCGCCCAGCGTGTTTGGTTGGTAGAATTGCCGGCGGCGGACAAGTCGGAATTGGTGTCCTCGGCGAGCGCCCTGCTTTGAGTCAATACGAGCAAAGAAAACAATAATCCGAAGAAAATTTTAGACATGGGAGTAATTGGGCAATAAGCGTAGAAGAATTTCATTTGCTGGCCTGCCATCCGTAGCCCTAAACAAGATTGACCAGTCCTCTTTCGCCAGGCTACGGAGGACACCATCCTTCATCCAGAACCGCCATAGTCGGTTCCGGGCGAAGACTGGTGGAGGATAGGGGAGTCGAACCCCTTACCTTCTCAATGCCATTGAGACGCTCTACCAAATGAGCTAATCCCCCGCCGTTGTCTTGTGGCTGGTTCGCTATGCCATTATGGCGCTCTACCAACTGAGCTACGACCCCAGCCAATTTGAACAAACAGTTTAGGTTTCCGGCTTCATTTGTCAAAACTTTTCGCCCGAATTGAATTGAACGTCCGCCTAAAAAGAGAATAGGTTTGCGCGTGCCGAACCCGGAATCCCGTTTGCGCATTGCTTTTTTAACGCATGAACCGTTCTATCCCCCCTCGGGCGGCGGTTCGGCGGAGGCCATTTATCTGGTGCAGGAACTGGTCCGGCGCGGTCATGAGGTGCACATTTTCAGTCCGGAAATTGACGATGCCCTGAACGTCGAAAAAAGATTCCAGGTCCAGCTTCATCAATTTCGCAAATGGAAAATGGGACGTTATGCGAAGCTGCGGAACGTAAAATATATTTTGTATCCACTTTTCCTGGAGCGCATGGTGGCCGACGCCGCCCGGGAGAAGAAATTCGACATGCTCGTCTCGCAGCACGCCATTTCCGCTGTGGCGGCCGGGAAACTGAAATCCCGGTTAAATATTCCCGTGGTCATGAATTTCCCGGATTTGCTTACGGGTTTCATGGAAACCTGGCCGGCCTGGATGGCCCCGCGCCCGTTGATTAAAGCCCTGGAACGCTTCGAAATTTCCATGCCCGTCCGCTATAATGTGGACGGTGCGCTGGCCATTTCTGACACGCTGGCAGACTATTTTGCGGACCGGGGATTTCCACGCGAAAAAATCCAGCCGATTTATTATGGCTATGACGCGGATAAATTTCCCTTCCGTGCCCGCCCTTCGTTCAAAGACGAGCCGTCCATTGTCGCCATGCATGGTTCATTTGACGCCCATCACTTGGGGAAAATCGCGCGCGACGCGATCGAGTATGTCACCAAACGCCGCCCCGGAGTGATATTCCGCTTTGTCGGCCGGCAAACGGGTTCGCTCCAAAATTTCCTCAAGCGCGCGCAGCAGGAAATCCCTGGCTTCAAATTCGAGGCCACGGGATTTGTCCCTTACGATGAAGTTTCTAAACACCTCGCCGACGCGAATGTAGGTATGGTACCGTACGAAGAATCCGAAGGAACGCACTGTGCGTTCGTGGCCAAGGCCGTGGAATACGTCGCCAGCGGCCTGCCGGCGGTTTGCACATCGATTAAAAGCATCCAGAGTTATTTTAAAAATGAGCCGATGATCCGTTTTTCCCAATTTGACGGCGAAGATTTTGGCCGCAAAATTATCAGCTGGCTGGATGAATCACCGCTCTCGTGGCAAATTGAAGCGGCCCAATCCGCGGCACGGGTCCAAATGGAATTGGACTGGCAACCACTTTGCCGCAAAGCCGTTGATTTCATCGAAAAAATTTACGCCCGCGGCTCCCATGAAAAAGACGGACTGGCAAAAACTCATTAAGGCTTCCGCCGACCCGGCCCGCGTTAAAAATTTCCTTAATTCAGCCGAAGAAATTGGCGCGCAGTCACAACTCGACAAATTTTCCCAGGATTCTGCGCGAATCCTCGTAGCTTTGGTGAGCGGCTCGCAGTATCTCGGGGAAGTTTTGCTCGCCAATCCCAGTTTGTTTTCCGTTTTCGATTTTGAACAGCTTCAACGTCCGCGCCGCGTCGATGGACTTCGACGGGACGTAAAAAAAATTCTAGAATCGAAACTCAGCACAAAAAATTACCCGGAAGCGCTGGTAGAGCTTCGCCGCTTCAAGCAGCGCGAAATGCTCCGCGTCGCCTCGCGGGATTTGGGCCGGTTAAGCAATGTCGTGGAAATTACGCGTGAGCTTTCCGATATGGCCGATGTCTGCCTCGATGCCGTCCTGCAGGTCTGCGAGAAACAGTTTTCAGAAAAATATGGCCAGCCATATCATCAGGACGCCCAGGGCCGCTGGCAACCAACACCCTTTTGCGTTCTCGGACTCGGCAAACTCGGCGGGCAGGAACTTAACTATAGTTCAGACGTGGACCTGATGTTCCTCTACGAAGACGAAGGAGAGGTTTTTAAGGAACCTCCGGGCGCTAAAGCTTCGCCGCGTTCCGTGATGTCCAATCACCAGTATTTTTGCAAGCTGGCTGAAGCGCTATCAGACGAAATTTCCCGTGCCACTCCAGACGGTTTTTTTTATCGCGTAGACCTGCGATTGCGGCCCGAAGGCGATAGCGGGCCCATCGCCCGCTCGCTGGAAAGCTGCGAAAACTACTACGCGCAATGGGGCCAGACTTGGGAGCGCATGATGTTAATCAAAGCGCGCCACACCGCCGGCGATGAAAGCCTTACTTCGGAATTCCTGGAAATGATCCAG
>DATJXK010000075.1:0-6799 GCA_035500235.1 Pseudomonadales bacterium
TCACGATTATCGCGGACAATTATTACGGCTACTGCAAAAAGGAAGTCAAAACGCAGATCAGCTACGCGGCGAATCTCCTGGGTAATTGCGAGGAAGAGCACGCCGGCGGCGCGCTGGTTTTTCGCAGTTTTGATTTGGGCGAGGAATTCAGCGGTGACGCGCACGTGAAACGCATGGGGCATTCCTTCGCGGAAGTGCTTTCATTGTATGGCGATTTGATGGACGTAAAGCCGGAAGGTTATGCGGTGGACAAAAAATATCCGGAAATCATTTATGTCCCGGAAAGCGTTTATTTCGACTTGCACAAGCAGGAAGTTTCGTGGGACGGGGGCAAAATCAAGTTGCAACCAGACAAGACCTATGTGCGGCCTTCGGGTTACAAAGTGCGAATGGAAAAACCGCCCGGGATGAACCGTCTTTGGCGTCTGGTTGGCATCGTGGCCGAGGGAACCCTGTGTCATAAGCCGTGTACCGTTTCCGGCGGTGGAAAATCAGAAATTTCCAAGCCAATTACTGACGCGATTTTGACCGGCCCGGTGTTTGTATCCGATTTTAAAGCCGATTTCGACCGTGTGGCTGAATTAGTTCACCGGAATTATTCAGACCGTTTCATCGTGAGAAAAAGCGAGGAATCCCGTCCGGTCCTCTCGGCGGACCGCTCGCTCGGCTCTGTCATCAAGCTGCTGACGCTGGATACGCGCGAATATACGCCGGAGTACAACAACTGGCTGGAGTCCATCCCGCAATATATCAAGGAACTGGTCTTCGTGGTGAAACGCTATTACAAACCCGAATGGGGCGAGCATTGGCGCGACCACTTCAGCGTGGACATCATTAATGGTGTTCCAGGAAACGAACTCAAGATTGATAACCGCAAGATTGTTACGACGTATCTGCGAGTCGGATTTGATTCCGATGGCCTTTGGCGGACCTTTGGTTTGCGAAAGGACTTTCATCCTTCCTTGAAGATCCAGATGGAGGATGACATTACGGCGTCCACCGTCGTTCCCGTAGCTGGTGGGCATTCACTCAAGTTTGTCAAAAACTGCGAATCGAAATTGTTCCAGCGCCCGGATGATGCGATCCATCGCGGCTACGACAAGCAAACGGAATCCGATTTTTCGCAAAACGATAATTTCTTTTCCAATTACGAGCCGCTTCCGCAAAAACTGGCAAAAGAACTGATGGAAGACGCCGTTGGTTTCAATGAATTTACCGCGCCGATGCAGCGGTTGATCCGGGAAACGGCGCTGGCCGGTTCGCCAGATTATTTTGTGACGACCGCGCACCCGCGCATCGTGAACGGCAAGCCCACGAAAAATCCGCGTTATCTGCAAAAGCGGCCCGACCTCGTCAATCCGCGGGAAAGTTACCTCGCGGAAATGTCAGCCCGCATGCGCCGGCGCATCCCGCTGGGCAAAGCGGTGCCGACGCCGGTGGACGTTATTTTGCCGGGCCGCCGCAACAATCCACCGGAGCACGGCATTCGTTCCCTGGCTTGCTACAACCCGATCCATTACATGGAACTGCCGGAGCTGTTCATGGAATTCATTTGCAGCATGACCGGCAAATCACCTTCCACTACGGGCGCGGGCTCGGAAGGCGCGCTCACCAAAGGGCCGTTTAATGCCTTGCCGCCGATTATAGATTTGAACGCTTCGCTCGTTTCGTGGCTGTTGAGCGGCCATAGCGGTTTCGTGACGGCCGCCGGTTACGTTGGTCCCAAATGCCGCATGGACCACGACATCAGTTTGATCGTGCCGGAAGTTTTTTGCAGCATGTCTCCGGAGGAGCGCGATCCGAGCTTCCTGATTGCCAACCACTACCTGGAAAAACTTGAGGACTTCGAGCATAAGGGCAAAAAGCTTCCCGTTTCACGGCTGGGCTGGCGCATTAACGAGCGTTTTGCGCATGCCTTTTTTGGCCGCGTCTTCAACCATCCGCATGCGGTCTTTACCGCCGAGATGCTCAAGCCGGAATTGCAGGATGCCGACGTTTTCGCTGACGGTATTGATAATATTGTCTCGACCCAAAAACGCGTCGCCAAAATGTATTTTGACGACGGCAGTGTCGCGCAGGCGTGCCCTCCCTTGAAGGCATTGCTTCATATTATGCTGCACGACCAATGGGAAGGAAAAACCCTTAAGGATCCCGGGTTCCGCAAGTTGTTTACGGTGGAAAATCTCCTGGCCAGTGATTGGTATGCGGCGCGGTTGAAAGCCAAACAGAAAATTGACCAGGAATTATGGAACCGGCATGTGCGTTACCTGGATAAATTTATGAAGCGCACCAGCCATGCGGATGAAGCCGCGCGCCTGCATATCGCCGAGCGGCTTAAGGACGCCCAGAAAACGGCGGAAGAGACAGCCTCTGCGACCTATCTGGAAAAACTGCGCGGCACGCCCGGTGTGGAACCCATTGAAGCATTTCTCTAATGAAAATCAGCCGGGGATAACCTTTCATGTCGATTCACGTCGCCCTTCATCACAGGACGCATTACAAATATGATCGCCTGGTCAGCCTTGGTCCGCAAATTGTGCGCTTGCGGCCCGCGCCGCATTCACGCACGCGCATCCTGAGCTACAGCCTGCGGGTCACGCCCCAAAAACATTTCATCAATTGGCAGCAGGACCCGCAGTCCAATTACCTCGCGCGGCTGGTTTTCCCGGAGCAAACGGATGAATTCTGTGTGGAGGTGGACCTGGTCGCGGAAATGGCCGTGCTCAATCCGTTCGATTTTTTCCTGGAACCGGAAGCGGAAAAATTTCCATTCGAGTATGACCACGTGCTCGACCATGAACTCGAACCGTTCCAATTAAAATGCTGGCTGACGCCTAAATTCACCAAATATCTCAAAGCCATTCGCGCGGAGTTGCTCGGTGAGAAGACCCTACGCCCGTCCAAAGCTAAAAAAGGCGCCGCGAAAAGACCGACGGAATTCCCAAAACCACGGACGATTGATTTTCTTGTGGCCGTCAACCAGCGGCTTTGGCAGGACATTAAATATTTGATACGCCTCGAGCCGGGCGTCCAAACGCCCGAACAAACGCTCGCCAAAATGAGCGGTTCCTGCCGCGATTCCGCCTGGTTGCTGTGCCAGTTGTTTCGCCACTGCGGTTTAGCCGCGCGCTTCGTCAGCGGCTACTTGATCCAACTTAAAGCGGATGTAAAAGCCCTCGACGGCCCGAGTGGCGCGGAAAAAGATTTCACGGACTTGCACGCGTGGTGCGAAGTTTATTTGCCCGGTGCCGGATGGATTGGCCTGGACCCGACGTCCGGCCTGCTTGCCGGCGAAGGCCACATTCCGCTCGCCTGCACCCCTGACGTGCAAAGCGCCGCGCCCATTAGCGGAGCCGTGGATGAGTGCGAGAGCGAATTCAGCTTCGATATGGGCGTCACGCGCATTTATGAATCGCCACGTGTCACGCTGCCGTATTCGGATGAACAATGGAAGCGCATCGAATCGTTGGGCCATACGATTGACGCTGATTTGAAACGGGGAGACGCGCGCCTGACGATGGGTGGCGAGCCGACGTTTATTTCCATTGATGATCCTGACGGGCCGGAATGGAATTTCACCGCCGTTTCACAAAAGAAAAGAATTCTTTCCGGCGAGCTGATCAAGCGTTTGCGGAAAAAATTCGCGCCTGGTTCGCTGCTGCATTACGGCCAGGGCAAATGGTATCCGGGCGAACAACTCCCGCGCTGGGCGCTGGCATGTTATTGGCGTAAAGATGGGGTGCCTATCTGGAATGACGATTCCCTCATCGCCGATGAATCCAAAAATTACGGCCATGGCGCCAAAGATGCCCGGGAATTGCTCGCGCGTATCTCACGCATTGTCGGCGCAGACCCGAAATACATGCTGCCGGGGTACGAGGATGCGTTCTATTACACGTGGAAAGAGCGACGCCTGCCGGCGAATGTCACCCCCGAAAAATCCAATCTAAAAGACAAGCTGGAGCGTGATCGCCTGGCCAAGGTTTTTCAGGAAGGAATCGGCGATGTTGTCGGTTATGCGCTGCCCCTCAAACGCGCTTCGTATGGTAATCAGCAGGGGTGGATGTCAGGCGCGTGGTTTTTGCGCGATGACGACACGCTCTGGCTGATTCCCGGTGATTCGCCCATGGGCCTGCGCCTGCCGCTTGATTCCATTCCCTGGGTTTCTGAAAAAGAATATCCGTGGCTGGCGCAGCAGGACCCGTCGAATCCCAGGCTTCCCGAGTTGCCCAAAGAATTTCCCTATCGCGCGCGAAAACCGGAAACCACTGGACAAAGATTCGTGCGCGGGCGTGGTGCGCCGGTGCCTGCCGGTTACGGCCCCGGCCAGCGCGCGCAGCGGCTCGGCGAACTGGAAGAAGCGCAGGTCGAATTGCCGCCACTGCCGCCGGATTTTGATCCCAATCGCCGGCCTGTCCAGGGCGAATCCGCGCCATGGATTATTCGCACAGCTTTATGCATCGAACCGCGGGACGGACGATTACACATCTTCATGCCTCCGGTTGCCACCACGGAGGATTATCTGGATTTAGTCGCGGGCATCGAAACCGCCGTTACTGAGTTGGGCACACCCGTTATCATCGAAGGCGAAACTCCGCCGCGCGACCCGCGCCTGAACAAACTCGCCGTCACTCCTGACCCCGGTGTCATCGAAGTGAATTTGCATCCCAGCAAAAGCTGGGACGAACTCGTCGAACGCACGACGGTTCTTTACGAGGAAGCCCGACTGACACGCCTGGGCACAGAAAAATTCATGTTGGATGGCCGGCACACCGGCACCGGCGGCGGCAACCACATCATCATTGGCGGCGAAACGACCCAGGATTCCCCAATTTTACGGCGACCCGACTTGCTGCGTTCGCTCATTTCCTATTGGCAAAATCATCCATCGTTGAGCTTTCTTTTCAGCGGCCTTTTCATTGGTCCCACATCGCAGGCACCGCGCATAGATGAAGCTCGAAATGATTCGCTTTATGAACTCGAAGTTGCGTTCAATGAATTGGATCGCAATCTAAAAACCTTCGGTTACACGCCGCCGTGGTTGTCCGATCGCCTTTTCCGAAACCTGCTGATTGACTCCAGCGGCAATACGCATCGGTCGGAATTTTCGATTGATAAATTATATGCGCCCGAAAGCGCGGCTGGTCGCCTTGGGCTAGTCGAAATGCGCGCGTTCGAAATGCCGCCGCATTCCCGCATGAGCCTCGCCCAGCATCTCTTGTTGCGCGGGCTCGTCGCCAAATTTTGGAAAGAGCCATATAAAAATAATCTCGTGCGCTGGGGCACAGACATCCATGACCGCTGGATGCTCCCGCATTTTTGTGAAACCGACTTTCGCGACGTTATCGGAGATTTGCGCGATGCCGGTTATCCATTCGAATTCAACTGGTTTGCGCCGCATTTCGAATTTCGTTTTCCCTTCATCGGCGATTTGGAGCAACGCGATTTGCAAATCGAACTTCGTACGGCCCTTGAACCGTGGCATGTTCTGGGCGAGGAACCGGCTGGTGGCGGCACGGTCCGTTATGTGGACAGTTCGCTCGAGCGCCTGCAGGTCAAGGCGCGCGGGCTTACTGCGGACCGTTTTGCCATTACTGTCGGCAGCCATCGCGTCCCGCTACATCCCACCGGCACGAATGGCGAATCCGTTGCCGGTGTGCGCTATCGCGCCTGGCAACCGCCCGAATGTTTGCAACCGACTATCGGCGTCCATGCCCCGCTGGTATTTGATGTTGTAGATACATGGAACAACCGCAGCGTCGGTGGATGTGCGTACCATGTGACGCATCCGGGCGGCCGCAGCCATGACACCTTTCCTGTCAACAGTTATGAAGCTGAGTCGCGCCGCCTGGCCCGGTTCTTCCGGCATGGCCACACGCCCGGAAAAACGGCGATCAAACCGGTTAAACTAAATCCCGAGTTTCCCTTCACCCTGGATTTGAGAAATGTCTAATTGATTCAAGGCCAACAGAAGTTAAATTTTACCCGCACAGAAACCGATGCGCGAAACCTCCACCGAGCCACGGAAAGCATCCTCCGCTTTGCTGGAAAAATATTCCCGCGTGGAACCGGCCTTTGACGAATTGCTGGCCGAGGGCGGCAAGGTGCGCCCGCATTATGCCAAATTATTTCAAACACTGGAAGAATTGGGCGAAGCGGAATTAAAGCGCCGGGCGGACACCTGCCTTCAATTTATCCACGAGCAGGGAATTTACTACAACGTCTATGGCGACCCGCGAGGCATGGAACGTCCGTGGCAAATGGACCCCATCCCCCTGGTCATCGCGCCGGATGAATGGGCAGCGCTTGAGACCGGCCTGGTCCAGCGCGCGATGCTGCTGAACAAAATTCTCGCAGATTGCCACACGCAGCAGGAATTGATTCGTTCGCGCTGGCTTTCCCCCGCGCTCGTTTTTGCGCAACCGGATTTTTTACGTCCCTGTCACGGCATTCGTGCGCCCCGCGACATCTATCTGCATTTCTATGCGGCGGACCTCGCCCGCTCGCCCGATGGCCGCTGGTGGGTTATTTCTGACCGCACACAAATCCCCACCGGCGCCGGCTACGCCCTGGCTAATCGGCTCGTCACCTCCCGTATTTTGCCGGAGTCATTCCGGGAAAATAACGTCCAGCGCCTCGCGGGATTTTTTCGCGACGTCCAAAATTCCCTGCTTCGAATTGCGCCCCGTGTGGAAAACCCGCGCGTCGTCATGCTCACGCCCGGCCCGCATAACGAAACTTATTTCGAGCAGGCTTATCTTGCCCGTTATCTCGGTTATATGCTCGTCGAAGGCCAGGA
>DATJXK010000076.1:0-11780 GCA_035500235.1 Pseudomonadales bacterium
AATGTGTAACTCAAAGTTTGCGCGGGAATGTCGGAATCCGTGGCGTGATTGGTAAGGCTCAGATTGTAACCCACGTTGATAGCGCGATCCGATATCGGTGACAGAACCGGCGGGGTGTTCACCGGCGCCGCGAGGATATGAACGTTGACAGAATTGGTGTAAGAGAAGCCTGTATTGTCCGTAACCGAGAAGATGAAGCTGCCCAGGCCATTGGTGCTGACAGTCGGAATGAATTGTGCCGTTGTTCCATTTAAGGAGACCGTGCCGTTAATTGCCCCGGACACTGCATAGGTCGAGCCCAGGTTGGCATTGGTAAACCCGCGCGTGTACTGAGTCAGGTCCACGTTTAAAACAACGTTCGTATTGCAATCATAGTGCGGTTGAGCCAGCCAATTTAGATACCGTTCCAGCTCAGTATAGCCGTCGCCCACCAGGTCGGCATTGGCATCGGAAAAATCGCCGGGCGCGGAATTGGGGTTCAAGCCCTTCATCTGTTCCCACCAATCCGGCAACCCATCGTGATCCGTGTCCTGATAATCCGCGGTGTTATAAGTATTGTAAGGCGGCCAGGGCGCATTGGCCGAATAATTCGCCAGCGACGAATTAGTGGACTGATAGTCATGGACGTCAGTTTGCGAGTCAATGAATCCCGGATTGTCCGGACCGGCATCATCCTGCTTGAAACCATCAATGGTATAAGTCGGTCCATTGGTGCCTTCATAATGCGTCGTGCCGTTCAGCACCTCGCCAATCACCCGCTGGTCAATCAAGTCTTCCCTGGGGAGATCGCAGCCGACGTCCGACAGCACCACCTTATATGCATTGCTGGCCGTTTGGGTCGTGACATAGGACGGAAAAATTTCCGTGTTGGTGTAGGCCTGGGCCACCTGGTTGGAACTGGCGTAATTGTTGGTACCGTTGCCGGTGGCGATCGCCAGTCCAATGGTCCAGTTGTTGGTCTGGTAATTTTTTCCCTCCATCACATTCCCGGTCATATAATAATAGGGATTCCCGGCGTTGGTGTTAATCGGGTCGAGCCGCAGCAGCCAGGTAGGATAGGAATTGCCCGTGAACGGTTTGTAGTAGTTGTTCTCGTAGTTGCAACGCGCCACGCCGCCGTCGGTCGTGCGGGCGTTCCAGTTGTAAACAACGTTGTTCCGGATATCGAGTGAACCGGCGTAGTGGACGGTATGGTCATAGCCGCCTGCAAGCGACCAGTTGCGGTCCGTGGAATGCGTGATGAGATTGTGATGGTAACTGCCAATTTCACCACTGATGGAGGCGGCGAAAGCGTGGGGCTGGTAACAATTCGTGCACTGGTCCTCAGAACGCTCAGTGTCATTATAATGATAGGAATACCGTAGCGGTTCAGAAATGATGTTGTGCTGGTAACTGGTCATCGCGGACTGGCTGCCAACGGGGCCGCTTTGCAGGGAATTGCACGCCACGTCCAGGGACCAGCTAGATGTGATGTGATCAAAAATGCTGTAAGTCGAACTGCCGGGGCTCATCGCATCCATAGATTGCTGCGCGTGATCGCCCACGCGGAAGTGCATGTAGCGCATGATCACGTCGTTTGGACCGCCTAGTCCCGCGCGATAATTCGCGAGGCAAATGCCGTCGCCCGGCGCAGTTTGCCCCGCAATGGTCACATAGCCGTTATTAACGATGCAAGGCGACTGCAACCAGATGATGCCAGAGACCTTGAAAACAATTGTGCGCGGACCGCTTGCGGAAATCGCGGCGCGATAACTGCCCGGTCCGCTGTCGTTGAGGTTGGTAACTTCAATCACTACCCCACCGCGTCCGCCGCGCGCATATTGGCCATAGCCTTCCGCGCCGGGAAATGCCAGGTGCCGCGGACGGAAATACCAGACGTTGCCCTGCGTGACGCCATTTGTGGAATTGATCTCATCCACCCGCCAATAATAGCTCGCGAAGCTGTTGATGCCGGTTAACAGATAATTTGTGCCCGTCTGGGTTCCTTTCCAGGCCGGCGAAGCGTGGGTGGCATTCATCACCGTATTGCTGTCGGTCGCGATGTAAACATCGTTTGAAACCGCCGTGAGCGCGGGCGTCCATTGCATCTGCACGGTCGTGTTATCGCAATTCACATGCTCGTCGTTATTGGCCGGATAAGGAGTGTTCGCCTGGTACCTCACATTGGGCGTATCAATCTCGAAACCGTTAATGAAAACATTTTTTGTGGTCGCGCTCGAAGTAGTGTCCGCCGCAAAAAGTATCGTCGTCACGTCATTCGTCGAAGCCGTGGTAAAATCAACGTAAACGATCGGCGTATTCAAATCATTTGAACGAATCGTAGGCGAGACACTGGCAGCGTAATTGCCATTCACATAAACATTGATCGGCGCCAGCGTGCCCAGTGCAGTCTGCGCATCGCCGGCATTATGATAGGTCAACAAAGTATGCGGTCCGGGATTCAGTCCCGTAATCGTCATTTGGATCTGTCCGCCCTGGTTATTGTCCTGCGGCGCAACGGTGATTCCATCACTGCACAGTTGCCAGCCGGGAGTCGTTACCTGGGAATAGTACGTGAAAGTCAGGCCGGCTCCTCCGGCGCTTTGGGCCGACGTCGTCATGGCCAGGGAAATGGTCACGTTTTCGCCGGTACTCGGTATCAGAAAATTTTCAGTGATGGGGCTCGTGCCGCTGCTGGTGGTGCTGCTGCCATTCTGGTTGGTGGACCATTGCACGTACCCGCTGGCCGTCGCGCTCGGGGTATTCTTCGTGTCGCCACGGTTGATATCCACCTTCAAAGGCCCGGCATGGACAAAAATGGCAGGGAAAACAAATAAACAAACAACTGTAATTACTTTTTGCATATCTAAAACTGACCCAACGGCTTAATGACTGTAGCCGGGCGAAAGCATACCATACCCAAGGACGATTAAACTTCAACTGGCCAAAAGACATACCGCCTGCCCCGATTCCCTGAAAACTTACGAATCCCCCTATTTTTTACGCAAATAACCGCATCCGGCCGTGTTATTTTACGTATGGTATTTATCAAATTGCATATCCACATTGACTGCTGATGGGTAAAAAGAAAAACGGCGCGAACAAAGTTCGCGCCGTTCCCCGGTTTCTCCTGGCCCGTATTTATACGTCGTAATAAAGAAAGAATTCATACGGATGCGGACGCAGACGTATCGCGTCAGCTTCCTTCGACTTGTGGCTGATCCACATTTCGATGAATTCCTTGGTGAAGACATCACCCTTCAACAAGAAGGCATGATCCTTCGCCAAATGATCGAGTGATTCCTGCAAGCTGCCGGGCATCTGCGGGATTTTCGCATGCTCTTCGGGCGGCAGTTCGTACAGGTTCTTGTCCATCGGTTCGCCCGGCTTGATCTTGTTGATCACGCCATCCAGGCCGGCCATGAGCAGCGCGGCGAAGCAGAGGTAAGGATTGGCGGCCGGATCGGGCGGACGATATTCAATGCGCTTGGCCTTGGGATTCTCACTGTACGTGGGAATACGGATGGAAGCGCTGCGGTTACGGGCGCTGTAGGCGAGGTTCACCGGCGCTTCGTAACCCGGGACGAGACGCTTATAGCTGTTCGTCGTGGGGTTACAAATCGCGGCGAGGGCCTTGGCGTGTTTCAAAATACCGCCGGTGTAATAAAGAGCGAGCTGCGAGAGACCCGCATATTCCTTTCCGGCAAAGAGCGGCTTGCCCTTGTTCCAGAGAGACTGGTGAGTGTGCATGCCGGAGCCATTATCACCGAACAGCGGCTTGGGCATGAAGGTAGCGGTCTTGCCGTATTTCTTGGCGACGTTTTTGACGCAGTACTTGTAGATCATCATCCAGTCGGCTGCGGTAACCAGGGTGTTAAAGCGGTAGTCGATTTCCGCCTGGCCGGCCGTGGCCACTTCATGGTGCTGGCGTTCGATTTTGACGCCGAGCGATTCCATGACGAGGCACATTTCGGTGCGGATGTCCTGCTGGGTGTCCGTGGGAGCCACGGGGAAATAACCTTCCTTATTGCGGATTTTATTGCCGAGATTGACTTCACCGCAGCAGCCGCCTTTGCCGGTGTTCCACACGGCTTCCTCAGAATCCACAGAATAGAAAGTGCCGTTCTGCTTGGAATCATAGGTGACGCTGTCGAAGATGAAAAATTCAGCTTCCGGACCGAACACCGCAGTATCAGCGATACCGGTGCTCTTGAGATAAGCCTCGGCCTTTTGGGCGATGCCACGGGGATCGCGGCTGTAGGCTTCCTTGCTGCCGGTTTCGGCAATCGTGCAGGTGAGCGAGATGGTCGGCTCAGCCATGAAAGGATCCATGAAAGCAGTTTCGGGATCGGGCATCGCGAGCATGTCGGAGGCTTCGATGGACTTCCATCCGCGGATGGAAGAGCCGTCGAAACCGAGACCTTCTTCGAAAACTTCTTCAGTCAGTTCAGAGATTGGTAAGGAGAAATGTTGCCAGGTGCCGAAGGTGTCCACGAACTTGATGTCCACCATTTTAGCGCCGGCCTTTTTGGCCATGTCTAATACGCTTTTGGGATTTGCCATAATTTGGTTATGAAGTTTTAGTTGTTATTGTACGCAACCCGGACGGCTGCGCCGAAGGGGGACTGTGCCCAACCTTCGGCGCAGCGTCGAGCTTTTTTTAGCCGTGATAGCCTTCCTCACCGTGTTCGGTGATGTCGAGACCGGCGATTTCGACTTCCTCAGTCGGACGCAAGCCCACGAGCGCTTTGGTGATAAAGGCGCAGACGGCCGTTCCGACGACCGACAAGATAATGGTAACACCCACAGCCTTGAGCTGTTCGATGACCTGCTTGGCATGATCGGCCACGCCATTGTTCTGCATGGGGATCAGCGAATTCACCGCGACGTCGCAAAGGAGGCCCGTGGCGATAGCGCCCACCGTTCCGCCGATGGCGTGTACGCCGAAGGTATCCAGCGCGTCGTCATAGCCGAACCAGCCTTTGACTTTGTAAACGAAGAACCAGGGAATCGCACCGGCGAGTACGCCGATGATCACGCCGCCCGTCGGATTAACCCAACCGCAAGCAGGGGTGATAACGACCAGGCCGGCCACTGCGCCCGAACAGAAACCGAGCACGCTGGGTTTGCCTTTCACGATCCATTCCAGCATCGGCCAGACAAACGAAGCCACCGCCGTGGCGAGTGTCGTGGTGGTGAACGCATTACCGGCGGTGCCGTCCGAACCAACTTCCGAGCCGGCATTAAAACCATACCAGCCCACCCAGAGCATTGCAGTGCCGATATACGTCGCCACGATGCTATGAGGCGTGAAGTTTTCTTTGCCGAAGCCATAGCGCTTGCCGAGGATCAGGCAGAGGATGAATGCCGACCATCCGGACGACATATGCACCACTGTGCCACCGGCGAAGTCAATCGCTTTGATTTTCGCGGCCGCCGCGTTGGCCGCGCCGCTCATCCAGCCCGTGCTGCTCCAAACCATGTGAGCCAGCGGGAAATAAACCACAAACATCCACAGCGTCATGAACACGCAGATCGCAGAGAATTTCATGCGTTCAGCGATCGAACCAATGATCAGCGCCGGGGTGATGATGGCGAAAGTCAATTGGAAGCACGAAAATACGTCCAATGAAACCCATGCCGTGGATACGCCACCGGGTGCGCCGGTTACGCCGTGGAAGAAGGCATAGGTTCCCAGGTCGCCCCAGAATGGCCCGTGCCATCCCGTTCCCGGACCAAACGCCATGCTGAATCCGCAAACCCACCACAGGATCGTTACCAGGCCCGTGATAAGGAAGCATTGGGCCAGGACGGAGAGCACGTTCTTTTTACGAACGAGACCGCCATAGAACAATGCCAGGCCGGGCAGCGTCATAAACAACACCAAAGCAGTGGATGTCATCATCCACGCGTTGTGGCCCGGGCCGGCGGTGCCCATGACCGGCGTGTTTTGGCAAACCATATTGCCGTTGGTATCCTTAAGCGCGATGGATGGGTCCACGTCCTGGATGTACGCTTCCAGTGAGCTGACGCGCTGGTCGAGCGTCGGCGCGGGCAGCGCCGGTGCCGCCGGCGCGGCGTTCGTTTGGGACGCGGCGTTCATTACCGGGGCGTTGGTATCGGCAGGCGCATTAGTTTGCGCGCCGGCAGTCAACGCGCCAAACGAAGCGGTGGCAATCAGAGCAAGAGTAAGAAGAATTCGTTTCATGGTTTTAGTGATAGTGTTCTTATAGTTGGGGGACATTAAACGGCTGATTCACCTTTCTCCTCGGTGCGAATCCGGACAGCTTCTTCCACGGTGGAAACAAATACTTTGCCATCCCCGATTTTTCCGGTTTTGGCCGCCTTGATAATGGCGCCTACCGCGGCGTCCTTTTGGTTGTCGGCCACCACGAGTTCAATTTTTATTTTGGGCAGGAAATCCACGGTGTACTCGCTGCCGCGGTAGATTTCCGTATGGCCTTTTTGGCGCCCGAAGCCTTTGACCTCGCTTACGGTCATGCCTTCGATGCCAATCTCGCTTAAGGCGTCTTTAACCTCTTCAAGTTTGAATGGTTTTATTATCGCGTCTATTTTCTTCATAGTTATTGTTGGTAATTAGTGCACCGTCGTTCCAATTCAACCTGTGGGGCGACGGTGACCGCCCTTTAGCAACGGCAATGCCAACGGTGTCAAACACCGGGACAGGCATGCAAAATCGCCTTTATTTACAATGGTTTTTTGCGTGTCACAAATTATTCACAGGCTTGACACACAGTCCTTTCGCTGTTTCCTTTTGCTCACCGGATAAAATTATCGCCAGCTTTTCGAGCAATCTGCGAACATGATAAAATAAATGGTCAAATTTTGACAGTGGCCATGAAATTCCTATCCTGTCAGCGTGCGAATCGTCCCCGTCCAACTCGGCAGCCGCAGCTATGCGATTAAAATCGGGCCGGGCCTCCTCAAAAATCTTGGCCATGAATGCGCCCGCCTGAAACTCGGCGAGCGTTGCGCCATTATCACGGACAAACACGTAGGGAGAATTTACGCCAAGGTGGTTTTCGACTCGCTCATGCGCGCGGGTTTTTCGCCCACGCTCATGACCGTGCCCGCGGGCGAAACGGCCAAAAGCTTGCAGACCGTCGGGCACTGTTACGACCAGCTCGCCGCACACCGGCTGGAACGAAAATCATTCATCGTGGCATTGGGCGGCGGCGTGGTGGGCGATTTGGCTGGGTTTGTCGCCGCCACCTATCTGCGCGGAATTCCGTTCGTACAGGTGCCGACAACATTGCTCGCGCAGGTGGACAGCTCCGTCGGCGGAAAAACGGGCGTCAACTTGCGCGCCGGAAAGAACCTCGTCGGCGCGTTTTATCAGCCCCGGCTCGTATTATGCGATTCCGATACGCTCAAGACGCTGCCGGAACGGGAATTCCGATCCGGACTCGCCGAAGTCATCAAATACGGAATCATTTTCGATGCGAAGCTGTTCGCCCAAATCGAAAAAGAATTATTTAAAATTTTAAAGCGCGACCAAAAAATCCTGACGCCGATTATCGCGCGCTGCTGCGAAATCAAAGCGGACGTCGTAAGCCAGGATGAAACGGAAAGCGGCCTGCGGGCCATTTTGAACTTCGGGCACACAATCGGCCATGCTATTGAGAACAGCTTTGGCTACGGCAAATTCCTCCACGGAGAAGCCATTTCCATCGGGCAGTTCGCCGAGGCCAAACTCTCGAAAAAGATCCTTAAACTGACGGAGCGCGACGCTCAACGGATTGAAAATTTGTTCCATCGCGTGGACCTGCCCACGCGGATTAAATTGAACGCCGGACAGCGGAAGAAGTTTTTCGAAGCCATGCGGCTCGACAAGAAAGCCAGCGACGGCCAGGTAAAATTTGTCCTCGCCCGCCGGATTGGCAAAGTGGAATTCGGCCAAAAAGTCCCCGCCGAAGCGATCGAGCCGGTATTGAGTTAGCGATTGCCGCCAAAGGAATCCTTCTATCTATTTTGGTACGTAAGGTGAATTTCTATTACTCCTAAATCCGGCGCAGCCGCTAACTGAGTGCCCTGAAAGGGCACAGGATATTAGCCCGGGGTAAGCGCGAGTCTGCGAGCGCGCCACCCCGGGTAATGTTATCAAAAAGATCAAACAGCCGATTGCGAAGTCGCGCGGAAGCGCGAATTTGATCTGCGGACAATTTGGATGCATCGAAGACCTAAAAGCCTTCCCGCGCCAACTCCCTCACCTACTGCGTCGTCACCCGATAAAACCGCGCTGCATTCGTCACAGATGTATCGAGAATCTGGAACGTCCCCACGTTCGTTGAATGAATATATTGCAACTGCTGCCAGGTTATCGGCGGGTTCAAGTTAGTAGTATATTGGACGATATAATTGGCGCTCATTTGGCCGGTAAATTGGAACCCAAAGCCGCTCGAGGACAAAACGGGCGATTGCATTTGAACCGGCAACGCGGGTTGAACGTGAACTACAATGTTGGTCGAAACACCGTTCGGGTTATCATTGTTATAAGCCGTAAAAGTCACGGTATAATCCCCGGCGTTCGTCCACTGATGGTTAATCGTGGCATCCACATTTGAAGAAATGGGACCATCGCCGAATGACCATGTCAGAAATGCAGCATGACCTTGAAAGATTCCAAACAAAGTATCGTAGTGAAAATTAAAGCTGGCCGGTTGGCTAACGAGGATGTTCGTAAAATAGGCGGAACAGTTTACTGAAAGCGGGCCGACCAGGTTGGAAAATACAATCTCATCGCAACCCATCGAAGGCGGGTTATTCCACGGCTCGCCGTCCAAATCATATCCGGCAGAGTAGGCAATGCTGCCAGCGCCAACGCAGGGCGACTCCGCCGAGATATGAAAGGCATCAATGAATATAGGATATTGTATAGTGTTGCCGGGACCCGGCGGCGGGGAAGGAGTACTTGCGTAAGTACAACTGTAGGCAAAGTTCGGAGTTCCACTTCCTAAGTTCGGATAATAATTGTCCGTCGCGAGAGATTGAGTCAAATTTTTCAGGACGATACTATTTCGCACAATCGCATTGTAAGTCCCTCCTCCATTTCCAAATCCTATGAGATGATTATTCAGAACGGTGCAGTTATTTAACAATGAATATCCGGCACCGCCGCCGGCCACGGCTTGATTGCCAACGATTAGCGAGTTGTCCAACGTTCCCCACGCCGAGCCACCGCCATAAACTGCCGAATTATTGGTCAGCACACAGTCCAAAACCACGGCATTAGTGGCATTACCCCAAACACCGCCGCCGGATTCAAGGGACTCAAATTGAAAAAAGTCCCCGGCTGCCAGGGTTGCCCCGTTTTGCAATGTAAACCCGTTCAGGACTGCGCCGGCTCCCATCCAGGCACAACGAATTGCACTGGGACCGTTGGTGGAGACGGGGTCCCATGCTCCTTGAATTGTGGTCGCTCTGTATCCATTAACGCTGGTCACCGTCAATGGCTTGTTCAGCATGACTCGATTAGTCAAACCACCCGATTGGACCATGCCCCCACTCGCGTAAATTCCATTCGTCACCAACACAATGTCGCCGGGAGCGGCAACATTTATTGCGTCTTGAATCGTCGTTGCGGCATTGGCCCAGGATGAATATGGCGGCACCGGGTTAACTCCGGCTGCGTCCACAGCGTGTATGACCAGCTGAACCACCGCGCTCGTGGTTGAGCCCGATGAATTTGTAGTCACCAATTGATAAAGTCCGGCGTCATTCGGACCGAAATTATTGATCACTGGGCTGGCGGTGCCAAAGCCGCTGTAATGTCCATCATCCTGAATAGGCATGCCATTGCGCGTCCAGAAATAAGCAAACGGTGCTTGCCCCGCCACAGTAGCGTTCCAGGTCAAACCACGAACTTGTAAACCCGTTTGGAAAGCCGGCTGAATCGCGATGACAGGCATAGCGTACCATTCATCACACCCAATGGACGGCGGCGTATTCCACGGCTGGCCGTCAATATCGGTTCCTGAGACAACATTAGATAGGCTGGCACCAATACACGGAGATGTTTGTGCCAGGTGAATTCCATCCCCAAGAAGCTGTGGATTCACATCCACGTTTCCTGTTCCCGACGGCAGTGGGTCTGCGCAACAATATGTCAGTGTGCAGGAGAGATAATTCGCTGGTGTGGAAGATTGCGAAAAATTATCAACGACGATGCAATTGGTAAGAGCCGCACCATACACCGCTGTCGGCTCATAATTGCTCGCTACCGGCGAATTCGAGATGACGGTACAATTAACCAGCGTACCACCGTTTACCGCATTGCCACTAACGTAGGCCGAATTTCCAATCAACATGCAATTTTTCAAATTGCAGTTGTCGGCGCCACCGCCACTGGCGTTCTCCTGGCTGGCGGAATTACCTAATAGAACACAGTTTTGCAGATTACATCTTTCTGCGCCGCCACCATTGCCGGGTATATAGCTGTATGGTGCATACGTCCGATTTCCTATGAATCGACAGCCAATGGCCGTAATTGAATAGGCACCACCTCCATCATACACAGAAACATTTGTAGTGAGGACTGAGTTACAAACAACGGAATTCGAATAGCCCAAAACGCCGCCGGCTTCGTTAGTAACAGTGAAGGCATGTCCAAGGCATGTTGCGCCTCCGCAAATCGTAAATCCGCTTAAGATCGTATTGTTGGTCATCCAGACACAACGGACCGCCCCAGGACCAACCATATTTGTCGGGTCCCAGGCTCCCTGTATGGTCGTCAACGCCGCGCCGTTAACGCTGCCCACAAGTATTGGTTTATTGATGGAAACACGATTGGTAATCATTCCATCCATGGATATGCCGCCGGTGCTGTATAAGCCATTGGTCACCAAAACCACGTCTCCGGATGCGGAAGCTGCGATCGCATCCTGGATATTGGTCGCCGCTGTCGCCCATGACGGATAAGGCGAAATGGGATTGGCACCTGCGATATTCACGCAATGAATCACCAGCGTCGCCACCGCGCTCGTGACCGAACCCGAGGCATTGCTGGCGACGACTTGATAATTGCCCGCGTCAGAAAAAGTCACACCGGAGGCAAGTAGATTGGAGGTTTGTGTACCACTGAAGTGTCCGTTGTCAGTCAACGGCTGGCCGTTTTGTAACCAGCTAAAGCTGAGAGGCGCTGTTCCGGCAAAAGCAAAATTTCCTATTGAAAACCCAACAGGATTACTCGTTAGTGTAATTTTCGGCGTGGCAACTAAAGCCATAGGCGGTTGTTCGGCGCAGCCAACCGATGGCGGATTCAAATACGCATTGCCAAAAACATCCGTTCCTCCGCCAATCGACACACCAGAGCCGGTGCAAGGCGAATTGTTGGCTTGATGCACTCCATCTGTGAAGAAAATCGGAGCGTTGGTAAAATTTCCCGTGCCCGCCAATGCCGGCGTCGTGCAACAATGGGAAAAAGCAGTTCCACTGACACTGTAGTTCTGGATGTTATTGTTGAAATAAATAATGCAATTGGTCATGGCCAGCGGGCTATACACGCCACCCTGGATATTGCTGACAATCGTGCAATTATTCAGTACCGCCCCGTAAACCGCCCCTCCCGAGGCATTGTTTCCTTTTATGAAGCAGCTCGTGATGGTTCCCTGATAAACTCCGGCGCCATACGCACTGGCACCGTTTGAAATAATCACGCAATCCTCGACATAGGCGTTTGACGAGGCGCACCAAACGCCGCCGCCATTGACCTCGCTGATTTGGGCAATTCCACCGCTTAAAGTAAATCCTACAAGTGACGCGCCATTGGTTAACCATGCGCA
>DATJXK010000077.1:0-3675 GCA_035500235.1 Pseudomonadales bacterium
CACAATGGAAGTGATCCAAACCAATTCAGTAAGAGGTCCTTCAGCATTGAAATCCTTTTTCCCTCCATATCGCGTGGCGCTGACGAGCTTATTGATGTAAAAGGAAAACAGGGATGCCAGCACCATCAAAGTTTGAATAGCAAACAGCCAAATGATCAATTTGCCGCAAAGCACGGGCGCGGCCGCCAGGGCCAGCGCGAGGAAGGCGATCAGCGCCACGCTGGTGACACCGTAGGTTTCAAAGCCGTCGGCTGTTGGCCCAATGGAGTCGCCCGCATTGTCACCGGTGCAATCCGCGATGACACCCGGATTTTTCGGATCATCTTCGGGAAGATTGAAAACGATTTTCATCAGGTCTGCGCCGATATCCGCAATTTTGGTGAAGATACCACCGCAGATACGCAATGCCGCGGCGCCGAGAGATTCGCCAATGGCAAAACCGATGAAACACGGGCCGGCCAAATCGGATGGGACGAACGCCAGGATGCAAATCATGCAAAACAATTCCACACAGACGAGCAGGAGGCCGATGCTCATGCCGGCGCGGAGAGGAATGAAAAGAGTTTTGAGAGGATCGCCACGAAGCGAGGCAAAAGCCGAACGGGAGTTGGCGGTTGTATTAATGCGAATGCCAAAGCACGCCACCGCGCCGCTGCCGATGATACCGAGCACCGAGCAAAAAAGAATAATCAGCACATTGCCCAGGGGATCTTTTTCCAGGCAGATAAAATAATAAACCATGCACAAGGCGATAAGAATCCATAGCCCAACGAGAAATTTGCCTTGTTGCAATAGATAGGTTTTGCATGTTTCCCAGATGATGTTGGAAACATCGGCCATGGCCTTGTGCACCGGTAGCGCACAGGTCTGCTTGTATTGAAAAAAACCAAAAAGAGCCCCGACCACGCAGACTGCCAATCCAAAATATAAGATGGCATGGCTGCTCAAACTGCCCCCAAAAAAAGAAACATTCTGCAGTGGCGGCAAATGGATATTTGCTTCCCCTGCGGATGCGCTGGCTGTGCTGATTGCGAGCAAAGCCATTATAATCCCAACGGCTCCTACCGGTTTCTTCATTCCCATAGAGATGGATAAGAATGCCTTAAGTCCAGCACGTTTTCCAGCAATTTTTATTGAAACGAGTGCATTTCTTTATGCAGTTTATGTTAATCAAAGGCAGGTATTTATCACTATTCGGCCAATTCGTCAGAGGATGTTGCAGGTGAAACTTGTTTTCTTTCGATTTGGAAATTACATATAACCCCGGCCTCGCGGCTTAATAGCGTGAAAAAGTACTGGCATGTCATCGGCATTGGGATTCAAAACAATCTCACGTACCGCTTCAATTATTTGACGCGGACGCTGTTCAGCTTCATTCCCCTCTTTGCCATGCTCTCGCTCTGGCGCACGGTTTATTCCACCAAGCCCGAGGGCGCCTCGCTCTCCGGTTTCACGCAGTCTGAAATGATTTTCTATTACATGATGGTGGCCATAGTCGACGTGCTGACCGCGGTCAATGAAGATGACTGGCAGATCGCCGCGGACATCCGCGAAGGCAACATTAGCTGGTTCCTGCTGAAGCCGATTGACTACATGGGGTATCGCCTCTGCCTCTTTTTTTCCGGGCGCATTACCTTCACGACCATGGCCTGTCTGCCGCTGGCCGGTTTTATTTTCTGTTTCCGCAGTTATTTTGAAATGCCTCCGGACGCTCTGACGTTTGTCGCGTTTTTACTTTCGTTGGTACTTGCGGCACTGCTGCAATTTTTTATTTCGTACACCATGGCCATGCTCGCGTTCTGGTTGCTGGAAATTTCGACGCTCATATTCATCCTGTTTGCCTTTGAATACGTGGCTAGCGGTCATCTGTTCCCGCTTTCCATGCTGCCGCACCCCCTGCCGCACATCCTGTTTTTCACTCCCTTTCCATACCAGCTCTATTTTCCGGCGGCCATTTACATGGGCAAGATTTCCGGGACACAAATGCAAATGGGATTTCTCATCCAAATATTTTGGGTGCTGGCCGCGTTTGCGCTCGCCCGGTTTGCCTGGGCTCGCGGCATAAAAAAATACGCGGCATTTGGTGGGTAAGCATCGCGATCGCTTTTCTGGCTTCAGTTTTTCACTTAAAGTTTTAAGCTGTTTTAATGTTATCGGCTAAACCCTGGCGCATCGAGACGGTGTGCCTGCTTATCGCAGCCCAGATTTTCTTCTTCATTTTGGGCGGATTGGCCATTGTCCTGTTGCAAAAAACCGGCCTCCCCGGTTTCAAAAACCTCGATGATTTTGGAAACACATTGATCGCCACCCTAAGCCTCCAGGGAGCAACCTGGGTTTTGATGATCATTTTCTTGCGCTTTCATGGCATCGGCCTGGCCGAAGGGCTCGGGTTTAAAAAAGGAAATTTACTATTTTCGCTAGCCCTCGCACTCGGTGTTATTATTGTCATTCTGCCCGTCGTTCTGTGGCTGCAGGGGGTTTCCTTAACGTTGATGGAAAAAATCCATTGGAAACCCCACAATGAAGAAGCGGTCTCCCTGCTGACCAATTCGGCGTCTGTCGGAGAGCAAATTTACCTCGGTTTCTTTGCCGTCGTGCTGGCGCCAGTGGCCGAAGAGTTCATTTTTCGCGGTGTGCTATTTCCCTTCATCAAACAACTGGGATTTCCCAAAACGGCCTGGATTGTTGTCAGTCTGCTCTTTGCCTTGATTCACGCCGATGCCGCCGTTTTTATCCCGCTCTTTGTCCTGGCGCTTGCCTTCACCTGGCTTTATCAAACCACTGACAATTTGTTGGCCCCGATTTGCGCCCATGCATCGTTTAATGGAATAAATCTGGTGTTGCTTGTCCTGCAAACTTCTTTTCCGCAATATCTGCCGCCCTGGCTCAATTCTTCCAATTGAAGCATGAACGAATTTGAACTCATCGCAAAACTGACGAAGTCGCTGCCCGCAAACGAAACAGTGGTAACCGGCCCGGGAGACGATTGTGCCGTGCTGGACTTTGGTCTGAAGGAAAAATTGTTTTTATTTAAGACGGACTCCGTGGTTGAAGGCATCCATTTCACCGCCGAAACCCCGCCGGAAAAAATCGGACACAAAGCGCTGGCCCGATGCCTCAGTGATATCGCGGCCATGGGAGGAGTTCCAGCCGCGGCGCTGGTGACCGTCGGCCTGCCGAAGGACTTTGATGCGAAATCGGTCGAAAAAATTTACGATGGCCTTACTGCGCTCGCTAAAAAATATGGCGTCGCCATTGTCGGCGGGGAAACGACGACAAATCCCGGGGGCATCTTTATCTCCATTGCGCTGCTGGGAACTGTTGGCCGGGAAAAACAAATCCTGCGAAGCGGCGCACAAGTGGGCGACGCGATCTTTGTCACGGGTGAACTCGGCGGATCGCTTCAGGGAAAACATCTGGACTTTGAGCCGCGAATTGCCGAGGCGCAATGGCTGGTGGAAAATTTTCCGGTTCACGCCATGATCGATCTCAGCGACGGGCTGGCGGGCGACCTGCGCCATATCCTGGACGCCAGCGGAGTTGGCGCAGAGCTGCTGAAATCTGCCGTGCCCATTTCACGGGCGGCAAAATTGCGGGCCCGGGAAAGCTCTTTAGCCAGGCCTGCGTTTGTCGCGGCGTTGACCGATGGGGAGGATTTCGAATTGTTACTGACCG
>DATJXK010000078.1:0-21160 GCA_035500235.1 Pseudomonadales bacterium
ATCCACGAAACGGCCGTCGAGCATTTTGTAGATCGTGGTGTAACCGTCGGCGCAGGAGATGACGGTGGAAGCCGGGATGGCGGTGCCGTCTTCGCATTGCACGCCGGTCGCACGGTTATTCTCCGTTTTGATGCCCGTAACTTTGGTGTTGTAACGAAACACGCCGCCCAGTTTTTGATAACGATCAGCAATAGCCATGGCAAAATCCCAGGAACCGCCGGCCACAAACCCGGTGTCTTTGCGCGACCGGAAGGCCAGCACCATAGGCAGTACGAGAGCGGACATTTGCTCGTTGCCCGTAATCACGCGGAGCGTGGTGCGAAGAAAATTGTTTTTGTAACGCTTCAGATAGTCGCCGAGCGAAAGATTTTTCCACCGCAGGACGATAGGGACGATAGGAATGTAGCGGATGCCCTCGCGAATTCTGTCCCGGTGCGGCATGAGTTCGAGAGGTTTTTCGAGCGGCTCAAGGCCTACGCACCGGCGGGCGTCTTTCACGAGCCGGTCAATTAGATGGCTGTCTTCAGGCGCAAGGCGCTTGAATTCAGCAGCCAGCTTGTCCAGGTCCGATGGCACGACCAATTTTTGGCCGTCGGGGCCTTCGATATGGAAGATTTCGTCAGGAACAAAAACTTTTCGCGTGCCGATTGCACCCAGCTCACACCACATTTTGTGAAAAGGCGAGGGCGGCTTGGCCGGAGGTTCCGCTGCCACGAGCCAGCGCAGGCAGCCGTCGAACATATAATGTCCACGCTTCCATGCCGTGCAAAGTCCGCCGGGAAGTTCGCCGGCTTCCAGGATTTCCGTCTGGATGCCGTTCATCTGCAAATAACAACCGACCGACAGCCCGGCAATGCCTGCGCCGATGATAATGACTTTGGGCGGACCGCTCACGGCCGCCGGGGAAATCGCCGTTAACATCTGGCGTGGTTGTTCAGCGATGAGCGTCATGGTAATTAGATGGTTTCAAATCGCGCGCCGATGGCCTGCTGGTTAAAACCCACAAGGCTGACATTCGCAGCAGTAAAACGGCGATTGGCCACGACGTCGCAGGCGGCGACGCATTGCCAGGCAGCGGCAGCCATGAGGCCTTCTCCCAAAATCCGTTTTGGGCTCAGGCGCGGGCCGGTCCAATCGCGCCAGGCGGACAGTTCCGGCGCATTCGCGCGGGGACTGTTCCCGAGGCCGTCGCAGAGCAGTTCCTGGCCGTGGCCGGAAGATTTTCCATTTAATTGATGACGCATGAAACGCGCGGCCTGGGCCCGGTTTTTTTTCGCCGAGTATGTATGTGCGTCGGTAATGGCTGTGAGTTCAACGCCGATGGACAATCCTTTTTCGCGGCTTAAACACACGGCGCCTGCGCCGGCGCTGATCGAGGCCGTGCGATCAAGATGCCACAGGGCATCGGCGGTAATCCAGTTGGTTTCTTCCGCGCCGGCCACGAGGCAGGCATCCACGCGCTCTTCCGTAAGCCATTGCGTGGCGAGGGAGACACCTTGCAGGAATGCAGACGGGTCCCCGACGAGAGAGGAGACCAGTGTGACATTTTCCAAAAGCGCCGCGACGTGGCTGGAGGGCGCAGCATAAACCGTTTCCGGAAACAAAAGCGGGCTGGCGGTGGCCGGGTTCTTCAAGGCTTCGTCATAGAAGCGGCAGGAATATTGCACGCAGCCAGATTGCATGCAGACGATGAGGCCGAGGCGGTTATTTTCCGGGCGGGCGCCCCGGAATGAAGCCGCTGCTTCGAGCACAGCCGAGGCGGTGTAATGGGTGATGGCGCTGGCGCGGCGCAAACGGGGATGCGCGAGAAACTCCGGGCGCGTGACGGGATGAGGAACCAAATGCGCACGTAACAATCTGTCTTTTTGCTGGTCCAATGGTTGTGCGGGCAACGGTTTGGCAAGGTCCAATGACTCGCGCATGGCGGCGACCGTCCAGCCCGCCGGGGACACCGCGCCCAGGCCTGCCACAAAAATGTGACTCATGTCCACCTCCGGAAAATGAGGCTGGCATTGACACCACCAAAGCCAAAGGAATTGGATAAAACAATATTCACATTCGCATCCTGTGGCTGATGGACGACCGGAAATTTACAGGCGGGGTCGGGAGTTTCAAAAGCCGTTTCCGGCGGCAGCCATTGTTCGGCCAGGACCATGAGGCAAACTACGGCTTCCACCGCTCCGGCGGCGCCGAGCAGATGCCCGATATTTGCCTTGGTGGAACTGACGGGCAACGTAGCGGCGCGGTGCCCGGCCCATTCACCGATCGCCGTGGCTTCCGAACTGTCGTTGAGCACGGTACCGGTGCCGTGGGCGTTGATGTAACCGATTTCTTTGGGTGTTACGCGGGCGCCGGCGCAAGCGGATTTCATGACCAACTGTGTCGTTGCTCCTTGTGGATGCGGTTGCGTGAGGTGGTGCTGGTCAATCGAGGAAGCGTAACCGATGAGTTCGCCCAAAATTGCCGCACCACGACGCTTTGCACTGTCGAGAGTTTCCAGGGTGACAATCGCGGCACCTTCACCCAGCGCCAGGCCGTCGCGCCGTGCATCGAATGGGCGGCAAACAGTCGGTGAAAGCGCCTGCAAGGAATCGAAACCCGAAAACACCATTTCGCAAAGCGAATCGTAACCACCCGCCACGGCACGTTCCGCCTGGCCGGAACGAACCAGTTCATAAGCCTGGCCGATAGCATTGCTGCCGGAAGCGCAGGCGTTGGATACAGTGATGATAGGACCGCTAAAGTTCAGCGCATCCATTACGAGCCGTGCCTGGACTTGCGGTTGATAGCAAACAGCGCGGACAGCCTGGCCGCGATGCTGCCAGGGTTGTTGCAGTGCGCGGCGAAAATAATCTTCCCCGAATAACATGCCGCCGCCGGTCGTGCCTAAAACGAATGGCAAATTTTCGGCGGCTTCCCAACCGGATTGCTGCCATGCCTCGTAGGCGGCCAGCAGCAGCATTTTACCGGCGCGGTCCAGCCGGGCAACCTGGCGATGGTCGAGACGCGTCGGCGGGAGGGTTGAAGGCAAATTCATTTCCGCCGCGTTTTTTGCGCGCTGGCGGCTGACATCAAACAGCGATACGGGGCGAAAAGCCGTTCGACCCGCGCGAAATCCTTCCGCGTTGGTTTTCCAGCCCACTCCCAAAGCCGTGGCAATGCCGGCGCCAGTAATAACGACCCGCGCTGTACCCTGCGGCGATGACGATGTCGGAAACAACATGACTCAGATAAGATAAACTGCGCCCACGAAGAAACACACGAAAAATTGGACGGTTCAATTCAATTCTATCAGGTACCAGTCACTGGCGCCGCTTTCTGCGCGCAAGTTTAAGGCAACTTTTTGTACGAGGCGCGCATTGACCGTGGCCAGCCAATCATTAAACGCCGGGAATTGCGTTCCGAACAGGCTGGGTTTGGCGAGAATGTATTCGATGCCTTCACCTTTCAAATACGCCGCGGTGTCATCGGGGCGGATATGAATCACGCGGCGAGAACCGAACGGGTGCCACAGTGCTGTTTCGGGATCGTCATAGGTAACGAAACCTAAAATTTTCAAGCCGGGCGGCAACGCTTCGAGCGCAGGCGCAAAGCCCTGGTTACGGTCACGATAAACGGAATAGACTTCTTCAATCCGCGTAAAAAGTTTGGAATTGGCATGGCCTGCTTCGAGATGGTTGAGCACCGTTTTGACAGGGAAAAGAGGCCGTGCGGGAGAAATAATCAAGAGCAACGCGGCCAGGGCGAAAACGATGAATACCATGCCACGCCACCAGATTTTTTCCAGCAATCGTTCGTGTCCGGAGGGAGCCAGCAATAATGGCAGCAGAAGAATATAAAAAGGCGCAATAATTCGCCCGATGGGATAGACCTCTGATTGGGTTAACAGCGCAAAGGTCGAGATCCAGGGCGTAACAATGATGCCGGCTTTCCAGAGACCTTCGGCAGAATGCAGTGAGAACGGAAGGAACTTTCCACGATACACAACAGCCGTGGCAACACTAACCAGCAGCAAAATGGTAACGCCAAAACCCAAGCCGGCGTTTTCTTCCATTTGCATTTCCGGCACCCAGAATTCCGCGGCCGGGGGTTCGACCAGTGCCTGGTGCAGGCGCAAACTCAAGTCCGGGGGAATAGCTTGTTGCACGGCCCGATTCCACCGGTCTGCTTCCGGGAAAACAGGCGGAGCCAGGTTAAGGATGCTCACCAACGCGACATTGGAGACAGTGCGGAGGGGCAAATCCGGGTGAGTCTGGATGTTTTCGAGAGATAACCCCGACCAATCGTGGCAGAAACGATAGTTAAGCGCAGCGGTAGGCAGAAAAGATGTGAAGAGAGCGATCATACAAATCACCACCGTTGCCAGGGGCCTTTGAAGGATAATTTTAAGTGAAGGCAGGATGGCAATCGCCCAGGGCAGCAACAACGGAATGTTGCCCGTTTTTGCGCTGGTCAATAAGGCGGCAGCCAGCACCGAAGAAAAAAAATCGAGCGGCTGTTTGGAAGTCTTCAAGCTAAGCGCAAAATCAATGGCCGCCAAGGCAAACGGCGCGGCGAAGGAATCATTGCCAATGCTGCCGGCTTGGAGCAAAAAACAATAACCCGTCGGCGCAATCCACATCCAATGCCAGGCGACCTGTCGGCGAACGCCCAGCCGGGACAATACGCTAAACGTGAGGCCGGGCAGGAGCAGAAAGGAAATAAAATTGATGAGAAACAGCAGTCGATCGGTGTGAAAAAGGGAGATGAGAGGGGCCGAAAGCCATTCTATGCCGCAGGCCCGGTTATTGAGGCGCGGGAAATTGGTATGGACCCAATGCCATTGGCCGGCGGCGAGCCAGTGCAGGACGCGCGGCAGACGATAGGTCAGTCCGTCGTAATTGGATGGCGCATAAAGCGCCCCGCCCAGCAGAGCCATGATTGACAGGATTAAAAAAGCAAGCGGCAGCGGCTTTTTGAAACGGTGAAATAATTTGTGAACACGTGCGGGTTTATGTGCGGGAGATGAAACCACTGGGAAAAAAAAATTCTTTCCCACGAAGAGAGTGGCGATCCAAATGATTAACGCGAAGGCGTAGCCGGCAGCGTTAAGTTCGTGGATGGCAGACAGGAACCAGCCGGCACAATTCAAATACGCGCAGAGCCAAATCCAAATGGCCACGGCGTTTTTCATTTAGCGCGAGCCACTGCCAGAAGACTTTGCCCGATAAAGGGGGCGCAAATGTGGGATTCAAATCCGTGAACGAGGGGGAAAATAAAGCGATCAAAGAAACGAACGGAGCCCGGGTTAAAATGGCGCTTCTTCAAAAGGCAGAAATTCAGCCACCAGGCGAAATATCCGGCGATGTTATAATATTGCAGGCGCTGGATTTCAAAGCCCGCGCTCTCCAGTTTCCGGCGCAGCTCCAGCCGGGTGTACCGGCGAAAGTGGCCAAAATCTTTGTCAATCGGCGCATAAATCTCAGGCCGCGCGGGGACAAACAGGCACAAGGCCCCGTGGTTTTTAGCAAGGAGGCGATGGTAGTTTTTTAATTCGGTTTCGTCGTGGGCGATGTGTTCGAGGACATTGATGCTGACGACGGAATCCCAATGATCATCGCCTTTAAGATTTTCCACCGTGCCGCTCACGATCGTATGGCCGGGAAATTTTTTTACGAGTTGCGAATAAAACGTTTGATGCGGTTCGATGGAGACGAGCCGGGTAATGGCGGGGTTCTGTAAAAGCGCTTCGGTAATTTGGCCGATGCCCGCGCCCACTTCCAAAACCTTCCGGTGCAGGGCCGGGGCAAATTCGCGCAATAAGGCGGCGCGGTAGTTGTCGGCCAGAGACAATGCCGCAAATTCAAAATCCTCCGAGGCCGCCAGGGCGTTGGGGGATTGCGTCACGCCTACATGAAGTTGTACTTGAGAATGCACCATAAGGCGTGGACACCATCGCGCCAGCCGATTTTTTTTCCCTCAGCATATGTGCGCCCGTAATACGAGATGGCCACTTCGTAAATACGGACTTTCAGCCGGGCGACTTTGGCGGTAATTTCGGGTTCAAAACCAAAACGGTTTTCCTCCAGTTTAATACCCTGGATGATTTCCCGCCGGAATATTTTGTAACAGACCTCCATGTCGGTCAGGTTCAAGCCACTGGCCATATTGGACAAGGTCGTCAGAAATTTGTTTCCCATGGAGTGCCAGTAGAACAGGACGCGGTGGGCATCTGAACCGATAAAACGCGAACCGAAAACCACGTCCGCCTTACCGGACAAAATGGGGATAAGGAGGCGATAATATTCCGCCGGGTCATATTCGGAATCCGCATCCTGGACGATGACGTAGGCCGCCGTCGCGTGCTCGAAGCCGGTGCGTAACGCCGCGCCTTTACCCTGGTTGACCGGATGGCGAACCAGCTTAATGCGCGGTTCATTTTGCGCCAGCGGCTGCAATTTTTCCCAGGTGCCGTCGGTGGAACAGTCGTCCACAATCACCAATTGCTGCACTGGGCGTTGCAGCAGGACGGTTTTGACCACGGAAGCAATCGTGTCCGCTTCGTTAAAAACGGGCATGACGGCAGAAAGACAGGGCTCGATGTCCGCGTTGGATCTGATTTCAGCCATTTTGGATATATAAAAGCAATTAAACTGCCAAAAAACTGGCAAAAAATTTAAGATTATTCAATCTGCAAATTTCTAAACTCTCCTGGCGCTGCCGGTTTTGCATTGCGCCAGAAGCAAAAATTGCAATCATCCATTATGCCTTCATTCGATATTGTTTCGCAGGTCAACTCGATGGAAATCGAAAACGCCGTCAACCAGGCCAAAAAAGAACTGGCCAACCGCTTTGATTTCAAAGGGAGCAACGCGGAGATCGTTTTAGAAAAAAACGAGATCAAACTAACGGCGGAGGACGCCTTTAAGGTGCGGACGCTTAATGAAATGGTCATCGGGCGGCTGGCCAAGCGGAACATCAGCCTCAAGAGCGTGGAACAGGCGGAGCCGGACATTTCCCCGCTGGGCCATGCGCGGCAGTCCATCAAGATCAAGCAGGGCATCGAGAGCGCCGTGGCCAAACAAATCACCGGCTTTATCCGCGACGGCAAGTTCAAGGTGACGACGCAAATCCAGGGCGATGAAGTGCGCGTGAACAGCAAGAGCCGGGATGAATTGCAGGCGGTCATCGCTGCTGTGCGCGGCCACGAATTTCCCGTGGCGGTGCAGTTTATTAATTTCCGGGACTAAGCATCATTATACGACAGAAAATTTGTAGATGATGGTGTTTTTGTAGACTTCGCCCGGCTGCAATTCCACGGAAGGGAAATGGCGATGGTTGGGGGAGTCCGGAAAATGCTGCGGTTCCATGCAAAAGCCATGGCGTTTGTGCAGCGGCCGGCCGTTTTTGCCCGCCGCGCCGTCGAGAAAGTTGGCGGTGTAAAATTGCATGCCCGGTTCGGTGGTGAAAACCTCGAGGGTGCGGCCGCTGGCCTGGTCCGAAACCCGCGCGACGAGGGCTAGCTTTCCCGGCGGTTTGTCGAAGACCCAGTTCTGGTCGTAACCGTTGGCAATCTTCAGTTGTTCATCGTCATTGCCGATGCGCGCGCCGATTGCCGTGGGTTTCCGGAAATCAAACGGCGTGCCGTCCACCGGTCGCAGTTCGCCCGTGGGAATGAGCTTGTCGTTGGCGGGCGTAAATTTATCCGCGTCAATTTGGACAAGATAATCGAGGACATCGCCCTGACCGCGGAGATTGAAATAGGAATGCTGGGTGAGGTTGCAAATCGTGCGCTTGTCTGTGGTGGCGGTGAAGTCCAATTGCAGCGCGTTATCATTCGTCAGCGTGTAGATAGCGGTGACAGAAAGATTGCCCGGGAAACCTTCCTCGCCGTCTTTGCTCAGGTAATCCAGTTTCAGCGCGGGACCGTTCGGGGTTTCCAGGGTTTGAGCTGTCCATACGACTTTATCAAAGCCCTGGATGCCGCCGTGCAGGCTGTTGTCGCCGTTGTTGGCGGCCAGTTTGTACGTGCTGCCGTTGAGCGAAAATTTTCCGTTGGCGATGCGGTTGCCGTAGCGGCCAATAATGCCGCCGAGGTGGGCGGTGTCCCGGATGTATTGGTCGAGATGATCGTAGCCGAGGACAACGTCGTCAAATTTTCCGGATTTATCAGGCGTCCGCAGCGAGACCAGGATGCCGCCGTAATTGGTGATGCGCGCTTCGACGCCATTGCGGTTCCGCAGGGTAAAGAGGTCCACGGCCTGGCCGCCGGACGTTTTTCCGAAAGATGTTTTGCTGATACCGGGTATGCTCACAGGATGAATTTACGAATTGTTGGGCATGGTTCAATTTAATTTCCCACGAATCCATGGACAAAAATATGGGACAAAACGGAAAAGCATTGCGGTCTTCCGGCCGGGTTTTGCTAGGATAGAACGACTGTGACACGGATCATCAGGTTGTGGTGGCTGGCGATTTTGGCGTTGAATACCGCCGGTTGCGGCACCTTTGTGGCGCACTCGATCACGCGGGCGCCCAACCGCTATCCCTCCTGGTTTTCCGCGGAAGCGCCGGTGATGCTGGCGTTCAAGCCGCAGATGCTGACGAATTTCCCGGCACAATACGCGGAGGTGGGCACACCGCCGGCGCGGTTGTGCTACCGCATCATCGAGCCGGCGGATTACGATTTCAGCGTCACTTCGACGAACTGGATGGACAGTGGCGAGAGGGAGTACCAGTTTCATTTTCGCGCGACATTGCCGGGCAGGACCAATGCCTGGACGGCCGCGCCGCGCGGAACGGTTTTCCTGTTGCACGGATACGGGGAGGCGCAATTCTCGATGCTGCCGTGGGCGTATCGCCTGGCGGAAGACGGCTGGCGCAGTGTGCTGGTGGATTTGCGCGGGCACGGGGAATCGACGGGCGACCGCATCTATTTTACGGTGGAAGAAACCAACGACATGAGGCAGTTGCTGGATGCGATGGAGCAGCGCCAGGAAGTGGCCGGGCCGGTGTCGGCGGTGGGCGAATCGTACGGGGGCGTGCTGGCGCTGCGCTGGAAAACGGTGGACCCGCGCGTGGGCCCGGTGGTGGCGATCGCGCCGTACGCGACGCTGTCGAACGCGGTTTTGAATATCCGGAGCGAGTATACGCCGCTGGTGCCGAAGTTCATGGTCAAGGCGGGGATAAAGAAAATGCCGTCGCTGCTGAATATCCAAGCCACTGAATTCGATACGACGACGGTGCTGGAACGCGCGCCGGTGCAGGCGCTGTTCATTGCGGGCGAGGACGACAAGATTGCGCCGGTAGCCGAGGTGAAACGGGTGCGGGCGCTGGCCTTGCCGGGCAGCGAACTGGTGGTGGTGCCGGAAGCGACGCATGAGGCGTTGACGTATTATTTCAAGGATTTGACGCCCGTGGTGGTGCCGTGGCTGGAGGGGGGTGGGGGGTAGCTGGCATAGGCTGGCATAGGCTGGCATAGGTTGGAAAAGATGTATTTCTGGTGTTTGATGGAATGGAGGCGTGGTACGTTTTGCGTGTTGCGTCAAGGATTGAGGGACACGGCAGAAAAAAGGATGGTTAATTTTAGCCTTGGGAAGGTTGGGGAAGGTTTGGAAAGGTTGGGGAAGCCGGCGAAGGTTTAGCTCTCCTTTACAATAGATTTCTATCATTGCCCCCTCACCCTTTCCCTCTCCCCCGATGGGGACGAGGGTGACGGCTCGTGGGTGCACTCGCCCCACCCAGTGATTTGGGGATTCAATGCGCGAAATAGTTGGTTTAGTGTTCATGTACCCCCCCGGGGGCGTTCTGTAGGGTTCTATAGGTTACATTAGGGTTCTGTAGGGTTCCGAAAACAGGTTGGTAGGTGATAGTTGATTGATGATGGTAGGGCGTGCCAATACCATGGCCGTCGTGTCGTTGCGAAATGTCAGTGCATTTTTCAAGCAATGGACATTTTACCACGATCCACCCTGGCCGGAACTGTAACTTGACTCCTAGTTGTTCACGCAGACGTCCGTGCTCACTTTTTCATTTCACGTTCACGCAGCCAGGTGAAAATCACGGGGGTGATAATCAGGATGCAGGCGAGGCTGCTGACCATGCCGCCGATAATGGGCGCGGCCAGTGGTTTCATCACTTCCGCGCCGACACGATTGCTCCAAATGATCGGCAGCAGGCTGGCCACAATGGTGGCAACGGTCATGACGATGGGACGCAGGCGCAGGCGCGCGCCATCTTTCACAGCTTGAAGCAATTCAGCGTGTGAAAGGTTTTCGCCCCGTTCGGCGCGTTTTTTCGCGACGGCTTCCTGCAAGTAGACGACCATCACGACGCCGGTTTGGATGGCGGTGCCAAATAGCGCAATATATCCCACCCACACGGCCACGCTGAAGTTATAGCCCAGCAGCCATTGAAGAAATACCCCGCCGGTGAGGGCAAACGGCACGGCCAGGATTACATGGGCAGCTTCTTTCAGGCTGTTATAGACGAGGTAAAGCAGCAGAAAAATGATGAATAATGCCGTGGGGACAATGAGTTCCAAAGTCCTTTGGGCGCGGATTTGATCTTCGTATTGCCCGCTCCACTCGATCGTCATGCCGGGGGGCAACTGAATTTCCCGGGCGATTCGGTCCTGGGCTTCTTTCACGAAACCGCCGAGGTCGCGGCCCTGGACATTGGCCTGGACGAACACTCGCAATTGGCCGTTTTCGCTGTCAATTTCATCCGGCCCAAGGTCGCGGCTTATGGTGGCAACCTGGCCGAGTGGAATGTATTTGCCCATGCCGGTGGGAACGAGGATGTCGCCGAGTTTTTCGATGTCATCGCGCTCATCCCGTTCGAGGCGGACCTGGATGGGGATTCTTTCGCGGCCATTAATGACGGTTGAAACATTCATGCCACCGATGCCGTCTTCGACAACATTTAGAACATCCTGCGCGCGGAGGCCATAATGCGACAGGTGCGCACGGTCTACTTCAATGTCCAGGTAGGGTTTGCCCTGCATGCGCGACGCCGCGACGCCGGTGGCGCCGGGGATCTCGCGGACGACGCGCTCAATTTCAAAGGCTTTTTTCTGGATGGCATCCAGGTTATCGCCGAGCACTTTGATGCCGACCTGGGCGCGGATGCCGGTGCTGATCATCAAAATTCGATTTTGAATCGGCTGCAAAAATCCGGGCACGTAGCCGGGAACGCGACTGAGTTTTTCCGTCAGTTCGGCGATTAATTTGTCTTTCGTCATGCCCGGACGCCATTGGGATTCGGGCTTGAGCATGATGGTGGTCTCAATCATTTGCGCGGGGGCGGGATCGGTTGGAGTTTCGGCGCGGCCAAGTTTCCCGGCTACGGATTCGACTTCGGGCGTATCTTTAATGACGCGATCCTGCCATGCCATGATGCGTTGAACTTCCGAAAGCGAAACTTGCGGCAACAACACGGGCATAAACAAGAGGCTGCCTTCATTGAGCGGCGGCATAAATTCACTGCCCATGCCCTGGGGCAGCTTCGCGGCCAGTTGAGGATTGAGAGTGGAAAGTTGGTTCCGAACAGGATCGGGAACGCCGAAGGCCAGGGCGAGTGCCAGCAGAACGGAAACGGTGGCCAGGGTTAAAACAGTTTTGCGGAAACGGAGGGCGAAACTCAAAAGCGGGTCGTAAACTGCCAATAATCCGCGCATGAGCCAATTTTCGTGTTCGGCGCGGAACGGACCGCGCACCAGCGCAGCGCATAGGACAGGCACGAGGGTGATGGCCAAAACGGCCGCTCCAATCATGGCGAAGGTCTTGGTGAAGGCTAGGGGGTGGAAGAGTTTTCCTTCCTGTCCGCTTAAGGCGAATACCGGCACAAAGGCCAGAATGATGATAACGACCGCGAAGAAAATGGGACGGCCAACCTGTTTCGCGGCAGCCAGGGTGACTTCACCGGTTTCCGCGCCCGTAAGGGGGCGGCCTTTGGCTTTCTCCGCCCGTTCACATTGGCGAATAACATTTTCCACCATAACGATGCCTGCGTCCACGAGCACGCCGATGGCGATGGCGATGCCGGAAAGCGACATGATATTGGAGGAGATGCCGAAATGGTTCATCAGGATGAAGGACACTAAAATTGAAAGCGGCAACGGCAATGCCACGATGAGAATGCTGCGGAAGTGAAACAGAAAAATAATGATAACCAGCGTGACCAGGATGATTTCTTCCACGAGAGAATGTTTGAGCGTATCGAGCGTGCGCGAGATCAAGTCGCTGCGGTCGTAAAAGGATTTGATAGCAACGCCCGGGGGGAGGCCGGATGAAATTTGCGCGATTTTTTCTTTTACCGCTTTGATGACGGCCATGGCGTTTTGGCCGTTGCGCATGACGACTACGCCGCCAACGACTTCATGGCCGTTCACATCCAGCGCGCCGCGCCGGAAATCCCCGCCAAGCTGGACAGCCGCTATGTCTTTTAGATAAACCGGCGTTCCATTATTTTGCGAAACGACGATGTTTTCCAAATCGGACATGGAATTCACCAGGCCGATGCCACGAACGACAAATTCCATCCCGTTTTCTTCGATGATTTTGCCACCGACGTTGAGATTGCTTTCCTTGACGGCATTCATGACATCCATCAGCGCCACGCCGTGGTCGCGCATTTTCAGGGAGGAGACTTCGATTTGATATTGCCGCGCCTGGCCGCCGATGCTGGCGACTTCCGCTACACCCGGAACTGAATTGAGCTGATAACGCACGAACCAATCCTGGAGAGAACGAAGCTGGCCCAAATCATAGCCGCCGTTTGGAGAAGTTTGAGGATCGACGTCCAAATAGTATTCGTAAACCCAGCCAAGTCCGGTGGCGTCGGGACCCAGCTTTGGCTCGACGCCCTGGGGTAAAACGTCGCCGAGATAATTGAGCCGTTCCAATACGCGCGAGCGGGCAAAGCAGTTATCAATTTTATCATCGAAAACGACGGTGATCAGTGAGAAACCAAACATGGAAGCAGCGCGCACGGCTTTGACGCCGGCCAGCCCTTGCAGATTCACGGACAACGGATAAGTCACCTGGTCTTCCACTTCCTGCGGGCTGCGGCCCATCCAATCGGCATAGACGATGACCTGGTTTTCGCTTAAATCCGGAATCGCATCCACCGGCGTCTGGTAAAGCGCCCGGACGCCAAAACCGGCGAGCAATAACGCGCCGCAAATCACAAGAAAACGATTTCGCAGGGACCATTCGATGATGCGATTAATCATAAAATTATTCGCTCCTGGTGAGTTGCGCCTCCGAATCAATCAGGACATTTCCCGTGGTGACGACCTTTTCGCCTTCGTTCAGGCCGGAAACGACTTCGGCGAAGTGGTCGCCGATGCGACCCAGTGTCACCGGGCGAGACACATAATGCCCATCGCCTTTATCCACATAAACCGTGGCGCCGAGGCCGCGGGAAATGATGGCGCTGCGGGGAATGGCGAGGACCGGATCGGTTTCGGCCACGAGGTGAGCCTCCGCGTGCAGGCCGTTAAATAATTTGGAATCTCCAAAGTTGCTGATTTCAACCGGGGGATCGGAAATTTCCGCCCGCATAGTCGTGCTGCTGCTCATCATGTCGAAATCGCTTTCGGCAAACGGCTTGACGCCGTGAAGTTTGATTTTGGCCGTAAAAGTTTTACCGGGCACACCGGCCACGGAAATGTTGAGAGCCTGGCCGATCTTAAGCCATGCCAAATCGCGCTGGTACGCGATGAATTGAAACCATGCCGCTTGCGACGAATTCCCGATGATTTCCCCGGAGAGATGAAGCGTATGGCGCAAGGGGCGGCGTTCAACCGGCTCGGTTTGTACGTTGATCGTACTGATACTGTCCGGTTCGAGCGAGACATCGCCGGAAATGGTTTCGTGATTAGTCGTCCCGGCGGTATTTGCGTAAACCGGAGTCAGGTTCATGCCGCAAATGGGGCATTGACCGGGCTTGCTTTCATGCACCCAGGGATGCATGGAGCAAGTGTAGTAGAGTGGCCTGGGCGCAGAGGATCCTGCGAGGACGGAGGCAGATTGCTGGCGCATAAAGACCCAAAAAAATCCCGCGCTGGCCGCCAGAACGACTACTGCAAATAAAATTAATTTGGCTTTCATAATTTTATCTGTGAGCGGCGGTTTCCGCGTCCTGGATTTTCTTCAGGTATTTAGCGGGGTCTTTGAGGAATTCGGGTTTGCAATCGGGGCAGCATAATTTGATTTCCTGCCCCTCATATACAAACACGTAAGGTTTTCCCATGCTGTGAAGGTCCATTCCATCAACGACGCAGGTGGTTAAGGGATAGGGTTTGGCCTGGATGCCGCCGGCTGCATCGTTAGTGCCGTGGGAAGGCGCATTATTGGTGGCGGCGGCGTTTTCATAGACGGCCGTCAATTCCATGCCGCAAATGGGGCAGTTGCCCGGTTTGTCCGCTTTGACCGAAGGATGCATCGGGCAAGTGTAATAAAGGACTTTCGCATTGGCGGATGGGGCGTTGGTTTGCGCGAGCAACCACCAGGCTCCGCTGCCAAGGATCAGGACCACAATTATCATCAGAATTCTTTTCATAAATTTTTTCAGTTTCACTTCCGCCATTTGTGCGTGGGGGAAAAATTAAAGGCCGTTCACGGGCACAAAACTTCCGTGGAGTTAAAAGGGAGAAAACCGAAATGCGCCGGCTCAGGGCACACCACGGGTTTTTAAGGAGACTGGCTCAGAGAAGCAGGGCGCAATGGCGTGCGTAAAGCGGGGAACTGATGACCGTGAACGATGATGTGACCGCGGAGGAAAAAGCAGGCGCCTGGTTTTGGGGCAAGATCCAGGCTGCCGCCGCCAAAACTAGAAAAGAAATTTGGGTGGGCGCGGTTGATTTTGCCGGGACTGCGGGCGAGGGCTTGGAAGGATGGGCGGCGCAACAATCCATATTTCCGCACATGGCAGTACAGCCGGGGTTGTCCATCGCCATCTTCGGGCAGGCAGGTAAAGCCGTCGCGCAGACTGAAAGCGGCGCTACTTGCATCCATGCCAGGAGCGCGCAGAACAGAATGGCGGATAGTTGTTTCACCAGAATCAATAAGGCATTAAACAATCGGCCTGTCAATCGCGTTCAATTTGGAATTGGTTTTTTGCGACGAAGAAATTGCGTCAAAATGTCTCGTTTTAAGTCAGAAGATGCCTATCTTCTGGTCTTCAGGGCCGCTTTGGTCTTTAATTTAAAATCTTCGTAAATTTTGCGATTTTTGCGCAACTTTTCACGTGATTTGCTGTTTAACCGGGGACACATGGCATTTGGATCCATTAAAAATGTAGTCGCCTCCGCCGCGGGCGCCACGCCGATACAGTTCGACGACTGGCGCAAATCGTGGCGCGCGGCTACGGCGAGCGGCTCGACGGAGCCGTTGCTGACGTTTATTGCCCGCGAATGCGGTTTGGCGGAGGACGTGTTCATGCAGAAGCTGGCGGGGTCGCTCGGCTGGCCGTACCTGGAAATAAATAAGTTAAGTATACCAGCGGAAGCGCGCAGTAAGATTTCAACGAAGGTGGCGTTCCAATATTCGATCATGCCCTCGGCGCTGGAGAATGACGAGTTGCAGGTGGCGACGAGTGATCCGTTTGACGCGGCGATGGCGAGCGCGGTGCGGTTCGACGCGCATATGCCGGTGCGGTTTGCGCTGGCGCCCAAGCTGGAGATTGAGAAGGCGTTGAAGAAGTATTACGGCGTAGGCGCGGAAACGCTGGATGAGATGGAAGAGGGCGAGACGATGGAGCTGGAGATCGCCAACGACAAGGAAATCACGGCGGACGACCAGGATGCGAGCGTGATCAAGTTCGTGAACCAGATTATCTGGGAAGCGTACAAGGACCGCTCGACGGACATTCATTTTGAACCGTCGGAAGACGAGCTGCGCATCCGCTATCGCATTGACGGTATTTTGCACCAGACGCCGATGCCGGCGCAGTTGAAGAAATTCCAGGCGGCGCTGATCTCGCGTATCAAAGTGATGAGCGGGATGAACATCGCGGAGAAGCGGTTGCCGCAGGACGGACGCATTAACGTGCGCATCAAGGGCGAGGAAATCGACATCCGCGTTTCGACGGTGCCGACGGTTTATGGCGAGAGCGTTTCGCTGCGTTTGCTGACGCGCGGCAAGATTTTCCTGAGCCTGGACAAGCTGGGTTTTACACCGCAAGACGAGACGACGATTCGCGATATCATCGTGAAGCCGCACGGGATTTTCCTGGTGACGGGGCCGACGGGCTCCGGCAAATCCACGTCGTTGTACGCGTTTTTGAGCGCGATCAATTCGGTGCACAAACGCATCATCACGATTGAGGAGCCGGTGGAATATGAATTGAAGGGGATTAACCAGATTGCGGTGCGGCCGGATATCGGGCTGACGTTTGCGATGGGGTTGAGGCATATTTTGCGCCAGGACCCGAACGTGGTGATGGTGGGGGAAATTCGCGATATGGAGACGGCGGAAATCGCCATCCGCGCGTCCCTGACGGGTCACTTAGTCTTCTCCACGCTGCACACGAATGACGCGCCGAGCGCGTTTACGCGCTTGATTGACATGGGCATCGAGCCCTTTTTGGTGGCATCATCGGTGGAAGCGGTCATGGCGCAACGCCTGATCCGCACGATTTGCCCGCATTGCAAAACCGAAAAGAAGACGGACGCGGATTACCTCCGCCGAATCGGATTTCCGGTGTCCGATATCGGCACGGCGAAATTTTCTTACGGGGCGGGCTGCGAGGAATGCCGGCAACAGGGTTACCAGGGGCGCAAGGGCATTTATGAATTGCTGGTGGTGAGCGAGTCGATTCGCCCGCTGATTATGAATCGCGCGCCGGCCTCTACCATTTCGCAACACGCCATCAAAAACGGCATGCGGGTGCTGCGCGCCGACGGCTGGAACAAGGTGAAAAACGGGGAAACGACGATCGAAGAGATCCTGCGCGTGACGCAATCCGAGGAAAACATGGAGACCCAGGCCAAGGTGGACCGTCTCGGCGAGCGTGGCCAGTCCCTGCGGGTGACGCGAGGCGAGGGACACAGCGCCGACCGGGCAGCCACCGAAAAACTGATCATCGCCAACGCGCTGCGCACGGCGCAAGCCGAGGGACCTGCCGGGGACGAAAAGGCGGGAACATGAACCAAAGCCTGACGAAATAATTTATGCCCCGCTGGAATTTCTTAAATATTTTGCATGTGCAGCCGGAGGCGCACCGCCTTTGGCAGTTCGAAGGCAAGGGGTTTAAAAGCAAGGCGGACGTGCGTTCGGCGGGTTCGCTGCCGGTATCGGCGAATTACGCGGGGAAATCCTGGAATTCGCTGTGGCAGCCGAAATTGAACGTGGCGTGGCTGCCACCGGAGGAGGTTTTTTTGCGGGTGGTGGAGCTGCCGCGGGGCGCGTTTGAAGAAACGGTTTCGATGGTGGAATTGCAGCTGGAAAAGCTTTCGCCGCTGCCGGTGGCGCAAATCGTTTGGACAATCCACGTGCTGCCGCAGGCGACGGGGGATTTGCAGACGGTGGTAGTGGTGATTGCCGAGCGCCGCGCGGTGGAGGAATTTTTAGGGAAATTGGAAGAGCGCAAGTTCCTGGCGGACCGGCTGGAAGCGCCGGTGCTGGACCAGTTGGAGGCGATCACGACCACGGAAGACAGCGCATGGATTTTTCCGGCGGCCATGGGACATCCAAACGCAGCGCTGGTGGCGTGGTGCTGCGGCGGACTATTGCGCAACGTGAGTTTTGTGTTGCTGACGGCGGAAGGAGATCGCGCGGCGAACCTGAAGAAACAACTGGCGCAACTGGTTTGGGCGGGTGAACTGGAAGGCTGGCTGACGGCCAAGCCGAAGTGGCATTTGGTGGCGGAAGGCCCGGCAGCGGCCGAATGGGAAACGCTGATACGGCAGGCATTGGATGAGCCGGTGAGCGTATCGCCCCCGCTGGGAGCGGCGGATTTGGCAGCGCGCACGGCGCGGCGCGTGGCGCAGGCGTCGACCCATCCGACGGCGGCGTTGTTGCCGGGAGAATTTTTGAATCGTTACCGCGAGCAGTTCCGCGACCGGTTGTGGCTGCACGGGCTTTACGCGGCGGGGATTGTTTACCTGATTTTTGTGGCGTTTTATTTCAGCGCGGCGGCGCTGGCCGAACATAAACAAAGCGGCGTAGAACAGCAGGTGGCGAGCTTGAGCGATGATTACACCAATGCGTTGCAGCTCAAGGCGCGTTTCGCGCTGCTGCAACAGCGGCAGAATTTGAAATATGCGGCGTTGGATTGCTGGAAGCTGGTGGCAGACAATTTGCCCGAGGGGATCACGCTGCAACGATTTGGTTTCGGCAACGGCCAGACGCTGACACTCAACGGCACGACGACCCAGGACCAAATTGAATCGCTGTACCATTTCAATACGGCGCTGCAAACGGCCAAGACACCGGACGGGCATCCGATGTTTACCCTGACGGGGGGAGAGCCTTTGTCGTGGCGCCAGTTCCAGAACAATGTCACATGGAGTTTCACGCTCCAGTTGCAGCAGGGGGATAAACTGGAATGAAAAAGTATTTCGAACAACTGCGTCCCATGGAACGCCGGCTGGCGGTCGGCGTGATGGTGGTGGTGATTTTGGTGGTTAATTACGCTGAAATCTGGCCGCATTTTTCGGATTGGGGCAACGCGGAAAATAAAACCCGGCAGGCGCAACAGACCTTGAGACAGTACCAGGACGCGATTGCGCAAATCCCAAATTACCAGAGGCAGTTGAAAAAGTTTGAGAGCCAGGGTTCGACGGTGGCGCCGGAAAACCAAGCTGTGGACATGATGCGCACGGTATCCGAGCAATCAGCAGCGACCGGGACCGCGATCGTGAGCGCGGCGCGTTCCATGACGCACACGAACAGCGTCTTTTTCGTGGAACAAGTCCAGACGATCAATGTGGTCGCGACGGATGACCAGCTGGTGAATTTTCTTTACGACCTTGGCAACGATCCTGCGATGATTCGCGTGCGGGACCTGGAATTGCAGCCGGACGGCCCGCGCCAGAAACTCAACGCGTCGGTCCAATTGGTGGCCAGTTACCAGAAGAACGCCGGAAAAAATTTGAAAAACGCGACAGCTTCCGCCCAATGAAAAAAATATTATTAATCGTTTCAATATTGGTCTTAGCGATGTCCGGCCTCCGGGCGCAGACGCCGCCGGGCTTTCCGGGCGGGGGGCAAAGGCCCGGGGCGCAAAGACCCCCGGCGCCCAGGCCCGCGACCCAAAATATTGCAACGGTTACCGACACTAATATGGATGAAATTATTCCGCCGGGTTTGATTAATTTCGAGGGGGTGGACGTAACCCAGGTGTTGGAAGTTTATGCGCAACTGGAAGGACGCACGCTGCTGCACGGCGGTTTGCCGCAGGCGTCGATTGTTTTAAAAACGGAAACGCCGCTGACCAAGGCGGAGGCCATCCAGGCGTTGCAGGCAGTGCTGGCGCTCAACGGCATCGCGGTGATTGATGTGCCGGGCGGCAAATTTGTGAAGGTGGTGCCGACAGACCAGGCAGGGCAGGCAGGTGAACAATTCAACGGCGCGGCGGATTCGAGCCAGTTGCCGGAGCTGGGTTCTTACATCACCCGCATCGTTCATTTGCAGTACGTCAAGCCCACCCTGATGGTGCCGGTGATCCAGCCGTTTGCAAAAGCGCCGAATGCGATCCTGCCGATTGATGACAACGGCATCATCGTGCTTCGTGACAACGTGGAAAATGTGAAGCGAATGATGGAAATGATCGCGGCGGTGGACATTATCGTGCCGGCGCAATATACGAACGCGGTTATTCCTATTAAATATGCGATGGTGGATGACATTGCGAATGTGTTGAACAGTTTGGAAACGGCGGGCGGCGGGACGGTGTCCTTTGGGCAGGCGACGACCCCGAGCACCACGGGTTCGCGCAATGGGATTGTGGGCAGCGGCGGTGTGGGAGGATATGGCAGCCAGGGAATCCAGGGCGGGCAGCAGGGCGGGCAGTCTTTTGGATCAACTTTTGGACAATCCGGGGTAAATGGCCAGGGTTCGACGAGCCAAAGCCCGTTTGCCAACCGCCTGCAAAACATTTTGAACCGCGTGCAAAGTGGCGGAGCCGGCGGCGGAGGCGGGACGGGCACCGGCTTTGGCATGCAGCAGCCAATCCAGATCCTGGGCCAGACAAAAATCATTGCCGATGAACGGAGCAATTCGCTGCTGGTTTACGCGACACCACAGGATTTGGAGACCATCACCAATATAGTTTCGAAGCTGGACGTGTTGCTGGCGCAGGTGTTGATCGAAACGGTCATCATGGAAGTGGATTTGAACAAGCAATGGAATTACGGAATTTCGGTAGCGCAGAATCCCGTTCAAAATGGGAATGTGGCCGGCGCGGGCGCCATCAATAACGGCCAGCCGTTTTTTAATTTTCTCAACAGCGTGACCACGAATGGCTGGCCCGGCAATTTCACCCAGACGGCTCCGAGCGGATTAAGTTATTTTGCAAACATCGGCCCGAACTGGCAGCTGGCGTTGCAGGCGGCAGCGAGCGACAGCAGCACGCATATTATCCAACGTCCGCGCATCCAGACATCGCAGGCCAAGGAGGCGCAGTTTTTTGTCGGACAATCCGTGCCGTACGTGACGAGCGTTTATTATAACAGCGGTTTTAACGGCGGGCCGAGTTCCTCGTATTCACAATTGCAGGTGGGTATTTCGCTGGATGTGACTCCTTTTATCAACCCGGACGGGCTGGTGGTGATGGATATTAACCAGCAGATTAATGATATCAGCGGTTTCCAAACGATTGAAGGCGTAGGCCAGGTGCCGACGACCGACAACCGCACATTCACTTCTGAAGTGGCCGTGAAGGACAAAGACGCGATCATCCTGGGCGGATTTACGGATACGGAAATGCAAAAGTCGAGCACGGGGGTTCCGATCCTGGAAGATATTCCGGTGCTGGGACATTTATTTAAGGCGCCGACGAGCAATAAAACACGGCAGGAATTATTGGTGCTGATGCGGCCGACGGTTTTAAGGACGCCCGAAGTGGCGGCCCTGCAGTCGATCGACGAACAGGTAAAATCCCCGGGAATCATCGCTGCGCGACGGGATGAACAAGAGGTCATCAACCAGGAGCGCAAGCGGGAAGCGGCGGAATT
>DATJXK010000079.1:0-7919 GCA_035500235.1 Pseudomonadales bacterium
GTCCGGATTTTATCGCACGGCCCAAACGATCTTTGATCAAATTAGTATTTTTGCCATTGATGTCACGCAATGCCACATTTCACCCACCCAAGGCCTAAACGGCCGGGGCCAAAACAATAACAATCCGCCACCTCAAAATCAGGGTGGCGCCGTGCCGCTGCAAGGCGCCAATCCGCTGGGCCAATTTCCCTCTTCTGCGCAATAATTGGTAAAAAATAATCTTTTTAAACCAGAGTAGCCTTGAGTTGCTCTGGTTTTTTCGTTTATTTGGCGTGGTGACATTTAAACCCTCAAGGCACGCACCGGTCATTGTCGCCGTGGTAGTCATCGCCGCCGTCTGCCTATTACGTTTGTGTCACCTGGAATTCTTCGAGCGGCTGGAATGCATGACCTACGATTTGCGCGCCAAAGCCGCTTTAGATTTCCCCGCTCCCGTGGCCACCAACCTGGCGTTTGTTTCGATCGAAGATTCAAGCATCAAGGCAGTCCTCAATGGCGACGTAGGGCTTCATTTTGGGTTGTTATGGCCGCGGGAGGTTTACGGACGTCTCGTTGATGAGCTCTCTGCGGAAGGCGCAAAAACGGTTGGCTTCGATGTCCTGTTCGGCGAGTTGCGTCCTGACCAGGTAGATGACATCCAAATGACCAATGGACTGCTGCTGAACTCTGATAATTACTTTGCCTACGAATTGAGGCAGGCCAGTAATGTCATTATCGCGATCACGCCTGATATTTCTCCGCCGGCTTTGTTTATCACCAACGCTCTCAGCATCGGGGATGTTTCGACCGAAAAAGATCCGGATGGAGTTTTGCGTCGGGTCAAAACGTTCCGGATGTATCGGCAGTGGCACCCGTACATTCAATATTTTGCCAGGCCTGACCAGTTTAATTTGGATCTGGATCGGGCGAAGATTGCTTCGGGCAAAATCATTTTGCCGCAAGCCGATAGCACCAACGTTGTCGAGATTCCCATAGACGCCCAAACTAATATGTCCATGGCGGATCTATTAGGCAGCCCGTTGCCGGCTGGCACGCCGGCTAAAGCCAGAGCCTTTACTGATGAGGTAGTTTGGCATTTGGGCATCGTGCTGGCGGCACAGCAACTGGGCCTGAATTTAGACCAGGCGCAAATTGATTTGACCAACGGGAAGATTATTTTGTCGGGCACAAATGGAATACAAAGAATAATCCCGGTGGATTCCAATGGTTATTTTTATGTGGATTGGCAATTAACACCTAATGATCCCCGGCTGCTGCGTGCGCCCATCGAGAAACTCCTGAAGCAGGAGCAACTACGATTGCAAGGAACGAATGATTTGCCTGACGATTTTCGCGATAAGCTGATAGTTGTGGGCTCGGCGGCGCAGGGCAATAACCTGGCTGACCGCGGCGCCACGCCGCTGGAGCATGACACGCTCCTGGTAAGCAAGCACTGGAACGTCGCCAATTCGGTCATCATGAACCAATTCATCCGCCGCACGCCTCCGGGGGAGGAATTGCTATTGATTGTATTGTTGGGCTTATTGACGGCGTTCTTTACATTGCAACTTCGTCCGGCCATTCTAGGCAGCGCTGCCGTTTTGCTGCTGGTCATTTCTTACATCGCAGCGGCTTTTTTTGTTTACATTCATTTTCGCTGGTGGCTGCCCTTGGTATTTCCGGTGGTGGGGGCAGTGCTGGTGCAGCATTTGGGCCTGGTCACCTGGCGCGCGGTTTTTGAGGAAAGTGAGAAACGCCGTGTTAAATCGGTTTTCTCAAAGATGGTTGCGCCGGACATTGTCAGCGAAATGCTCCGGTCGGAAACACTTTCCCTCGGCGGTGCGAGGCGGGAAGTGACCGTTTTCTTCGCGGACGTCCGCGGTTTCACCGCCTTGACCAATGAGGTGCAGGAGCGCGCCACCAAATATGTGAGCGAACATCGTCTGGAAGGAACGGCGGCGACGGACTATTTTGACGAATCCGCGCGTGAAATGCTCAAGACGGTTAATACCTACCTTACCCTGGTGGCTGATACCGTGCTTGCCCATGGTGCCGTGCTGGACAAGTACATCGGGGATTGTGTCATGGCCTTTTGTGGAGCGCCGGTGGCTAATCCAAAGCATGCGCTGGCCTGCGTTCGCGCGGCGATTGAGGCGCAGCGCGGAATTTTTGAATTAAACCAGAAGCGCAGCGCGGAAAATGAAAAGGCTTCTGCCGAAAAGGGAAACCAGGCAGCATTGCTGCCCATACTTTCCCTGGGCTGTGGCATTAATACGGGAGTGGTGGATGTGGGCGTCATGGGATCGCTGGACCGGCAATTCAGCTATACCACTTTTGGGCGGGAAGTAAATTTAGCCAGTCGACTGGAAGGCGTCTCGGGCAGCGCCCGCATTATCATTGGAGAAACCACATATCGCCATTTACAGCGTGATGATCCGCAATTGGCTGCCACTTGCATTGAGCAACCACCCGTCAAGGTTAAAGGCTTTACCGAAGCCGTGAAGGTTTACGAAGTGCCCTGGCAGACAAAGGAATCCTAGTTTGGCCACAGCGTCGGCAACAGAGACAAGAGATTGGCATTAAAGTCCGTTTGATCCTGATACCAGAACACCTGCACGGTGCCGACTACTCCAGGCCAATCATTGAAATTGTGCATGGTTTGCCAGCGGCACCATCTGGCCGAACCATCAATAAAAACTTCGTTTCCCCCGGCGCTGTCATTGCCCTTTTTATGAGGAGGGACATTTCCGTACTCGTACGCATAAGGGGCGGCGGGTGTATATTGCCCGGCCCAAACGCCGGCTATCTTCATATTTTCGTCGGCTCCCAAAACCCACCACGGCTTAGACGTAGACACCTTAACCGGGCTCCAGCCAGCGGCTTTGCCGGTAAGAACAGACCAGTTGGTCATGCCACCCATGTATGCATATCCGATATAAAGCTGGGGAACACCCGCCGCAATGTACGGAGCCAGAGGATTACGATTGGGGCAGGTCCATATAGAATGGTTATTCGTCGCCACTTTCATATAGGATGACATGGCGTCTACGATACTTAAATCGAGGGCTACCTGGACATATTGGGGACTGCTCAATCCCTGGTTTCCAGGCGGGACACGGTCATTGTAATCGGGCGCATAAGTAAGTGCCCCGATGCCAATCTGCCGCAAATTACCTAGACACTGAACGCGCTTGGCTCTTTCCTGGGCAGTGGCCAGCACGGGCAGCAAAATGGCGGCGAGAATGGCAATAATGGCGATGACCACTAAAAGCTCAATCAATGTGAAGGCTGCTTTTGAAGGATGTTTTTTCTGATCGTTTTGCATAGGCAATATTTTGTTCGAGCCTCGGACTATTTAATGCCGCGCCTTTGATTGCATCCGTAACATGGCTTAGTCACTACAACTTCTATCCGCGACCCGCGAAAGACAAGCAGAGAGACATGGACATAACTATGAAAATACTGGACTGAAGCGATGGTCGGGGCATGGACAAAACTACGAAAATGGAGGCTCAGCGCGGCGATTCAAAACTACTTGCGGCGAGTATGAATGCGGGTATACTATCCGTTCTGCTGATTCGCCAAATCGGGGTTAAAACTGACATCTCTTTTGGCAAAAGGTATTAGCGTGGGTTGGTAGCTCAGTCGGTAGAGCAGTGCCCTTTTAAGGCATTGGTCCAGGGTTCGAGTCCCTGCCAACCCACCAGCCTTCGCCCGCCGCGAAGCAAGGACGAAGGCGGGCTGGTCTGATTAATGAAAAGCGGGCCTCGACTCGGCTCGCCAGCCTTTGTCTGCCACTCCAAATCTATTCACCAGCTTATAATTTCCCCTTCGTACTCGGCACCACGCCGGCAATGCGCGGATCGTGAGTGCGTGCGGCATCCACCGCACGGGCGAACGCTTTGAAGAGCGCTTCGACGATGTGGTGCGGTTCGTCGCCGTAGAGCAGTTCCAAATGGAGGTTGCAGCGGGCCTCATTGGTGAAGGCCTGGAAAAATTCCCGGGCTAGGCCGAAACGAAATGCACTGGAGGCGTCCTGATTCTTTTCGGCTTCAGAGATTTTCTTTTGCGAAAATTTATCCAGCCCGCGCCACACCAGGTGAGGACGTCCGCCAAAATCTATCACGCAACGGGCCAGGCATTCATCCATGGGTACATAAGCCTCTCCGGTAAACGGATTCCTGGGATGAAAACCATGACCGTAACGGCGAATCCCCTTTTTATCACCCAACGCGGAAACAAAAGCCTGGCCAAGAGCAATGCCGCAATCCTCCACAGTGTGATGGGCGTCCACTTCCAGGTCGCCGTCGCACTTCAATTCCAAATCCACCACGGCGTGTTTAGCGAACAGCGTAAGCATGTGGTCAAAGAAAGGAATGCCGGTGCGGATATGCGAGCGGCCCTTGCCATCCAGGTTAAGCAAGACGGAAATGCTGGTTTCGGCGGTGTTGCGGGAAAGTTTTGCCCGGCGCGTTTTCATGGAGGAATTAAACCAAAGCGGCCCGGTAAAAACAAAGCGCAATTCAATGGGCTGATTCCTTCTTTCGCAGCTCATTAATCTGTTGCTGGAGGTCCTGCGGTTTGGGCGAGGCCAGTTGGGCTTCCTGCAGGTCAGCGATGGCGGTGGAATAATGGCCGGCTTTAGTATCCAGCTCCGCAAGATGTTCCCCGATTTGTTCAAAAAGAAAACGGTCGTCGAAATTGTCGTCGGTTGGCTTCAGGCGTTCCGGGAGCGGGACGCCGGGTTTTTCTGCCAGCCAACTGCGTATGGCGGCTTCCCAGATGGTCCGCGCCTCGGCCGGTTTATTGTAATTTTCGTAGTAGATGCGCCCCAGCTCAAAGAGGAGCTGGGGATTGCCGTGGTTATAACGCAATCCCTCGCGCAGCACCTGTTCAGCCTCCCCAGGCTTGTTCAGTTTGCTCCGCAGCCAGTAGGCCATGACCAGATACGTTTTGATATTGGAAGGGTCGAGCTTGGCGGAGAGATCGAGCCACGGCAAAATTTCGCGGACTTTGGTGCTGTTGCTCAGGTCGTCGTCCGGCCCACCTTCATCCAGGTGTGTATGCCGGTTGGGAATGAAATTCCGGCCAAAAGCGTCAATCCAATCGCGGGGCGGCCCCATGAAACTGGTTTCCTCCCCGGTGTTATGGCTGGCCACGGCGCCGGTGTCTTCAGCCATGTGGGCCGTTTCGAACGCCTGCCGGTTATCGAAAATAGTCGGGTAATAACCACTGTGATAGTAGGCGTCGGCTTTGATAAAAAAATTGTTGGCAAACAGTTGGCTGCTGTTTCCGAGAATCAGGTTAAAGAAGTTGCCCGATTGATGCGTGGCATTTTCCAGCGTGAGATAGCGGGGAACGAGGCCGGCCGCGAGGCCAAAGGATAATATAAAAAACGCGACCAACAGCAGTCCGTATGTTCGGGCGGAAATCATGCGGCGCAATCAATTGACCGGCTTCCGGCGGAAGACCAGGCAGGCCGCCGTCAGGAAAAATCCGATATAAGCCATCAAATAGAGCGCGGTGAGGATGACAACCATCCAGGGAACCGGCGGCCAATCAAAGGTAGTTCGCGTCCGCAGTTCAAAAGGCCATTCCAGGTGAGGCATGGCAAAATAAATGACAAAAACAACGGTCCGAAGCGGTTCGTGCAGGGCTATAGCCATCTGGTCGAGGTACCGGCCCATGCATAAAATGGCGGCGCAGATGGCAAAACAAATCGTGGAGTTGGATGAGGGCGCGGCAAAAACCAGTGAGCCAAGCAAGGAAAGCGCAACGACGACGCCGAGCGCCATCCAGTGTAAAAAGGCGGCCTGGAAATAATTGATCAACGGCCATTCATGCTGGCGGCTGGCGGCCAGCGCGCCGTAAAATGCGTAAAAGCAAACGAGAGTCAGGCCGCAGACAATCCAGCATCCAAGAAATTTTCCGGAAATGAGCTGGGTGCGGGACAGTGGCTTGGCGAGCAAGGGCAACAGCGTCCGCTGCTCGCGTTCCGCAGGGATTTGGCGGGCCGCAGTGGTGATGGCAATGATCAGGGAGGAGACCCAAATCATGAGCATGCACAGTTCCTTGAGATAGCCCACGATTTTGTCTTCATGGAGGATATTAATGGACCCCATGATCAGGCAGATGATGATCGTGAGGATGAACAGGACATAAAATTCCTTCCGGCGATACATCTCGATCAAAACCACTTTCGCGATGGCAAAAATATTTCTCATTCTTTATAACCGATGATATTCAGGAATGCCTTTTCAAGTGTCGGGTGCGCTCCCATGATTTGCTGGACCGGGCCGGCGGCTTTGAGGTCGCCATTGGAGATGATCGCCACGCGGTCGCACACGGTTTCCACTTCCCCCAATTCATGCGAGGAGAAAAAGACCGTTTTACCTTCATTCTTGAGGCGCTGGATAATGTCGCGGACTTTCATGCGGCCGAGGGGATCGAGGCCGCTGGTGGGTTCGTCCAAAATCAGGAGGTCGGGATTGTTGATGAGCGCCTGTGCCAGGCCCACGCGCTGTTGCATCCCTTTGGAATACGTCTTGATGAGCCGTTTGCGGGCGGATTCCAGCTCGACCAGCTTCAGCGTTTCATCAATGCGCTTATCCGCCTCTGCGCGTGGCAGGCCAAAAATTTGGGCGTAAAAGCGCAGGAGTTCCTCGGCGGTGAGGAATTTGTAATAATACGTCATTTCCGGCAAATAGCCGATGCGCTGGCGGGCAATCGGCTGGCGAACGTCAATGCCGAAAAGGGAAGCCGTGCCGCCGGTGGGTGGGACAAAACCCAGCAGCACGTTCATGGTGGTGGTTTTGCCGGCGCCATTGGGCCCCAGGAATCCAAAAACTTCGCCGGTGGATACTTCGAGGTCAAGCCCGCTGAGGGCCACTTTGGTCATCTGCCCCAATTCCCGGCTCTTGTACTCTACGCGCAGCTTTTCCGTTCTCAGAATGACGCTCATGCCTTGGGCGTTGTTTTTAGTTCAAACGCGCGGGGATGTCAATGTTACGGAAGAAATAAACAGTATGGCGGCATGGCAGAAAATTTTTCTGCCACGCCGCGCACTGAATCGAAGAATCATTCCGGTATGGGCGGAATGTGAGGATTGCCCTGCAAGGAACTTAGCGAACAGCTCATTTGAGGCACTGCACTGATGTTATTAATCGTGTAAGTGCCGCCAGCGGGACAGGTGGGAACGGCGCTGTTCGAATTTAACTGGATGTAGGGAGTTAAATCCGTAGCGAGGCTGGGACCGGGAGAACCGGCCGCCTGGCCCGTTTCCATGGCCCACTGTTCGATGGCTGAACCTATCTGGCGCAAGTTATTGATGCAGGCATTCTGCTGCGAGGTTGCGCGGGATTTTATGAAGTTGGGAAGGGCAACAGCGACCAGCAGGCCGATAATACCCACCACAATCATAATTTCGATGAGCGTAAACCCGCCGGGGCGATGAATATTTTTTTTCATAGCTTTTCTTTCTTCACCCGTTGGATGCTCACGTTGGTTGAATTTCACCGGCCCCAAAGACGAGCTTTCGGGCCGGTGTCATTAACAAACGATTACGGCGATTTGTGGGGCTGGGCCGAGAGATTGCTCAAGGAGCAGGTCACCTGGGGGATAGTTCCCACAGTAGCCACAGTGTAGCTGCCGCCCGAGGGGCAGGGAGGAATGCTGCTGCTGGAGTTCAACTGAATGTACGGGGTCAGGTCATTAGGATAATTGACCGTGGCGCCGGTTTGCTGGCCTGTTTCCAGGGCCCATTCATTCACAGCGGCAGTGATCTGGCGCATGTTGTTGATACAGGCATTCTGTTGTGAGGTAGCACGGGCTTTCACGAAGTTGGGAATAGCGATGGCGGCCAGCAAGCCAATGATGGCCACAACAATCATGATTTCCACCAGGGTGAAACCCGCTTTGCGGGACTGTTTCATCTGTTTCAT
>DATJXK010000080.1:0-6106 GCA_035500235.1 Pseudomonadales bacterium
ATTCTGATTTTCTGGCTGGTGATTGATTTCATCTTCATTAAAGACACACCGGAGGAAGCCGGGTTCCCCCACCTGGATACTCACGATGCTTCGTCCGGCCAAATGCACGTTCAGTTTTCCGTTCTCGATTTGCTAAAAAAAGTTTTTGCCAGCCGCATCATGGTATTGATTGCCTGTGTCGAACTGACTGCCGGAGTTTTTCGCTACGCAATTTTGACCTGGTACTCCGTCTTCTCTAACCAGGTAAAACAGCCGGGCGCGGAATTTATCGGACAGCATTTTGGCTGGTATACTTGCATCTTTGGTATCATTGGCGGATTCGCCGGCGGAATTATTTCTGACCGCATTTTCCAATCACGCCGGGGGCCCCCTGCCGCCTTCCTGTGTGGGCTGGTGCTGGCTCTCTCTATTCTGATGGCCTCTTTTCTTTTCTCCTCGCCAATGACGGTCGGTTGGTCGGCCGTTCTTATTTTCATGGCGTCCATCGGGGTCACCTCGCTCATGTCCGGCACTGCGGCCACTGATTTTGGCGGACGCAAAGCCACGGCCACCTGCATGGGAATCGTGGATGCCTGCGCCTACGTGGGCAGCGTGATTCAATCTATCTGTATCGCCTTTTTAGTACCGGACCCCAACCATCCGCAGGCGGTCAACGTTCCATTGTTCGGCTTCGCCCGCAGTTGGCAATGGTGGCCCATATTTATCATTCCCTTTGCCGTTTTCGGTGGCGCTATTGCGATCTGGATTTGGAATGAATTGCCAGCTGCTACCAGGAAATACATCGCGGAAAATGAGAAAAAACAAGGCTTGACTGGCACGGAAATTCCATTAAGATAGCCAAACAATGTTAAAAAACGTGTCACAAGTCGTCCTGGTAGCCGTCGTAGTAAGCGACGCCGCTGGCGCTTGTTGAATGATGATTTAACAAGAACCCGCGGCTGGCAACGGTCGCGGGTTTTTGCTTTAATTCGCCCGTCCGCCGCACAACCAAAATACGTATGAGCAAAACGATTGAAACAACTGACAAAAAGAAAACGTCCGGAGCCAAGCGCTCTGAGGTGGGCCCGGCGATGTTCGGGCGCGATATCCTCGTCCAGGCGTTGGAGCGCGAAGGCGTGGAAGTGATTTTTGCGTATCCCGGCGGCGCGAGCATGGAAATCCACCAATCACTCACGAAATCTAAAATCCGCACCGTTCTGCCCCGCCACGAACAGGGCGGCTCATTCGCGGCTGAAGGCTATGCTCGCGCCACCGGCAAAGCCGGCGTGTGCATGGGCACCAGCGGCCCCGGCGCGACGAATCTCGTCACCGCCATCGCCGACGCCTTTATGGATTCCTGTCCGCTCGTTGCCATTACCGGCCAGGTGAATCAAAACATGATTGGCCGTGGCGCATTCCAGGAAACCGATATCATCGGCGTCACGCTTCCCATCGTGAAGCATTCTTATTTGGTCACAGACATCAATGATATCCCGCGCATTGTGAAGGAAGCTTTTTACATTGCGCAGAGCGGCCGCCCGGGGCCGGTGGTGATTGACTTTCCCAAGAACGTGCAGCAGCAGAAAACCCAGCCCGTCTGGCCGACGCTGGAAGAAATCAAACAGGGTTTGCCCGGCTATACCCAGCCGGATTTGAAGGCGGATGAAGTGGCTCTCAACGAAATTATTGGTCTCATTGAAAAGGCCGAGCGTCCTGTGCTTTATTGTGGCGGCGGCATCATTACCAGCGGCGCATCCGATGAATTGCGCAAGTTCGCAGAGTCCACGAATATTCCCGTGACCACGACCATCATGGGCGTTGGTTCATTTCCGGAAACGCATCCGCTTTCCCTCCGCTGGCTCGGCATGCACGGCGCGGCCTTCGCCAACTGGGCCGTCAACGGCGAATACAAGCAGCGCCTGAACCCGACAGAACCAATGGTGAAAATCAAGGACGGTGCGGACCTCCTGCTCGCCTTTGGCGTGCGTTTTGACGACCGCGTGACCGGCAAGTTCGACGAGTTCTGCAAGCATGGAACGATTGTTCACATTGACATTGATGCTTCCGAATTGAATAAAAACCGCAAGGCGCATCTGCCCGTGGTCGGCGACATCAAAGACGCCCTCCAGCGCCTGAATGCAATGATTGCCAAACGGCCCATCATCAAGAAGCACACCGCCTGGCTTGAGCAAATTAGCGAGTGGAAGCAGAAGGCGCCGTTCGCGTACAAAATTACCGCTGAAATCGCCAATAGCGATCACATGAAAGACCACATGCAGGGCAAGGAAGACCAGGTCATCCTCCCGCAAATGGTCATCGAGATGCTTTATGAGCTCACTAAAGGTGAGGCGTACATTACCACCGGCGTGGGCCAGCACCAGATGTGGGCCGGCCAATGGTACAAATACAAATATCCGCGCCAATTAATCACCAGCGCCGGCCTCGGCTCGATGGGCTATGGTTATCCGGCAGCACTCGGCGTGAAGGTCGCTTTGCCCGATAAACAAGTGGTTGATATTGACGGCGACGGCTCGTTCCTCATGAACATTCAGGAACTTGCGACGGCGCACGTCGAAAAGATCGCCGCCAAGGCCATCATCCTGAACAACCAGCACCTCGGCATGGTGGTGCAATGGGAAGATAATTTCTACGCCGGCAACCGTGGTCACACGTACCTCGGCGATCCCGATCATCGCGCCCAGATTTATCCGGACTACGTGCGTGTCTGTAATTCTTTCGGCGTGCCCTGCGAGCGGGTCATGTACAAAAAGGATCTCCGCGCGGCATTGCAGAAGATGCTCGATGCCAAAACGCCCTACGTCCTCGACGTGGTGACGCCTTATAGCGAGCACGTGCTGCCGTTCATCCCGGCGGGACGGACGGTTGCGGACATGATTTGGAAGTAATTTGGAATGGGCAGGTTGGCTATGCTAGCTTGCCCAGTTCTTCCCTCAATACCTTTGCCAGCGGTTGAAGGTAGTTCGGCTTTGCAAATTTTTTGTCGCTGGTTTAGTCTATAGGTATGAGTTCCGTTCAAGAAATTGAAGCAGCATTGCCTAGATTATCACGCGCCGAAATTGAAGAAATTCGTGCGTGGATTGATGATTACCTCGAAGACGAGCTCGAACTAAAGGACGAAGTGAAGACCAAGCTGGACCAGTCCCGCCGCGAAATTGCTGGAGGGAATTATACCACGCGCCAGCCGAAATAATCGTGGCTGCCGCCCTTCAAATCTGGTCGCACACTTTTTCAAAATCTTTTGATGATTTGCCGCCCGGCATCCGCGAAGGCGTGCAACGCAAGGTTGATGAAATGGGAACTCGGCTGGAAAATTTCCCGCATAAGCGGTTACAAGGCCGGCCTGAATTCAAATTGCGCGTTGGGGACTATCGCGTGCTATATGAGTTTGACCTGAAACTCAACCGGATTTATTTGCATTACGTTGGCAACCGGCGTGAAATTTACAAACGCGTTTGATTTCCCTGATGTTTTTTTCAGGCGTTTCGCTGTTCTATAACTTCCCCAGCTCTTCCCTCAATACTTTTGCCAGCGGTTGAATAGTCTTCGCGCTGAATTCGAACTGGCATCCCGCCGCCGAGAATAATTCCGGCAACGGACGCGAACCGCCCAACGTCAGGGACTTTTTATAATCGTTCAGCGCCCTGGCTTTGTCCTGCTTCGAATTGGCCCAGACCTGCAACGCACCAAGTTGTGCAATGCCGTATTCGATGTAGTAAAACGGATGGATGAAAATGTGCAACTGGCGATGCCACAAATTGGCCCGGGCATTTTCCAGGCCGCTCCAGTCCACGTCCCCGCCAAAACGGTCCATCAGGCCCAGCCAGGCCTTGCGGCGCTCTTCGCGGGAATGGTTTGGATGCGTATAAATCCAATGCTGGAAGGCATCCACCGTGGCGATCCACGGAAAGACCCCGACGACGCCTTCGAGGTGCACGCGACGCGCACGCCGGGCATCGTCACTGGAATAAAATTCCTCGATAAATTCATTGCCTAAAAGCTCCATGCTCATGGAGGCCACTTCGCAAAATTCAATCGGCGCGCTGCGATAGGCGTAGAGATCCTCTTCGCGCGTCGCCAGCGCGTGAAAAGCATGCCCAGCTTCGTGTAAAATCGTTTCCACGTCGCGCTGTAACCCCACCGCATTCATAAAAATAAACGGCAGGCGTGACTCCGCCAGCGTGGATTGATAGCCGCCCGGTGCTTTGCCCTTGCGATTTTCCAAATCCAGCAGCTTTAAGTCCTGCATTTGCCGGAAACCGCCCGCGAGCTCTGTGTCCAGGTGATTGAAAATATTTTGTGTGCGCGAAACCATTTCGTCGGTTTGCACGAACGGTTTCAGCGGAGGGCGATTCAACGGGTCCACCGCCAAATCCCATGGTCGCAGTGAGTCCAGGTTCAACTGCTTGCGCCGTTGTGCCTGCAATTCCTTCGCAATAGGGACAATCTCCTTTTCCACCGCATTTTGGAATTTTCCGCAATCTTCCGGCGTATAATCGAAACGACCCATCCGGCGAAAGGCATAGTCGCGATAATTTTCAAACCCCGCATTCTTCGCGATCTGTTCGCGCAATTTGATTTGCGCGTCGAAAATCTCGTCAAATTTGTCCGCTTCCTGCAATCGCCGCCGGGCGACGAGTTCCCAGGCTTCCAGCCGCAACGGCCGGTTGGGTTCTTCCATGTAACGCCCCATTTGCACCAGCGTCTTCTCTTCCCCGCGAAAAATCACCGTCAGCGAGCCGCTCAACTTTTGGTACTGCTGCGAGAGTTTGGCCTCTTCGGTCTCCAGGGGAATATTTTCCTGGCGAAAAAGTTCGACGTGGTTTTTCACGTCCCGGTCAAAAACATTAAACCGTTCGCGCGGCAATTGTTCCCGCAATGGATGTGCCGCATAGATTTTTTCCAGCGCAAACTGTTTGGGCTTCAATTGCGGCTCCACGTTTTCCACGAAATGCAGGTAGGCTTTTTCCGCATCGGCGTTGTCCGTATGGCAGGTCATCGCGATATACCGGCGGGACGCTTCCTCATCGAGGGCGGCGCTCAACTCACTCCAATCCACCAACCAGGCTTCAAGCCCGGCGACATCCTTGATTTGCGCGGCTTGATTTTCCAGTTGGTCAAACAACGGCGCGATTTGCGGCCAGTCTCCCAGGTCGGCATTTTGCGGGACAAACCTCCGGGGCTTTGCCGCGGGCAATTTTCCAAAAGGCAACAGGTTCATCCCGCGAAGTTAAATGAAGAAACGCCAGGAGTCGAGAGGCGTTAATTGCCCGATGCGCTTAATAGTAGTGTTGATTAAAACTTCGTTTTAATCCCGCAGGCGCGCATGATGCACCAGTTGGAAACCGCCTCGAAAATAGCGAAGAAACCCGCAGCCACCAGAATCAATCCTATCCACCATTCGACATCGCCGCCCACAATGACGCCAGCCACGAGAAACAAGCCACCGAATACCCCGCGAGCCATGCGCCCGGGGCGATCCAGATTTGGTCGAAAAAACTTGCTCATAACACAAGCCGGTCTGATTTTGCCTGGTCGCCGAATATCGTCCAAACTGGCCAAAATGCAATAGATATTTTATTATTAAAAGGTGAATAACAACATCATTAATCCCGGCACCTGGTCCCAAAGTTTCCTTTGGGCTTCGGTCTTTTGGGGTGCCATTGGCAGCGGTTACTTGATTTATGGCTGGCGCCAGAAATCCATGATTCCCTTTGTTGCCGGCTTAATCATGTCAGTGGCCGCCTGCTTTGTCCCCGCCCTTCCTATGACGCTCATTAGTTTAATAGCGATATTTGGTACCTGGTGGTTGCTCCGGCAGGGGTATTAAAAAAGCCGGAAACTGTTTCCAGTTTCCGGCTTGGTTTAATAAATGATCTGTTAGAACGACCAGTTTAAGAACACGAAACCTTTCGCGAGTTGGTCGGGAAATTTTGAGAACCATTCGTTGTTGCTGGCCACGTTAGCGAAACCGAGCTGAACCCCGTGAAGCTCATTCGCATAATTAAAAAAGCCAAGCTGCAGGCCGTGCGTTTCCTGGGCCACGTTTATAAAGCCCCACTCGAATCCGTTAAAATAACCGTTGTCATAATTCACGAAGCTGTACTGC
>DATJXK010000081.1:0-8354 GCA_035500235.1 Pseudomonadales bacterium
GGTTCCGTGCCGCTGGCGGTCACACTCAAGGTGACATCGGCGCCGGCGGGTACCGTCTGGCTTTGAGGCTGGCTGGTGATGATAAGATCGGTCTGATTACCCTGCCCGAAAGACGAAATTGCCAAAGCTAACAATGGAATAATCGCAAAACACCATTTCATGAGATTTCAACATCCACTTCTGATCGGTGGGCAATCATCCGTTCTGCTCGCGGGTCATTATTGAAACTCTGTCTTTGACCACAGAACCCACGCCAAGCAGATGAACATAAAACCGAACAACACTCTCAATCCGTTACATGCCATAAACGGCTAACAATGTCAAAAAGAATTGCTCATTTACGCAGGTGCAATTGCGTACTTCGGCTCACGCAACAGAAGAGAAGTTAACGCGCGCAACCCTGAACTCCTGCCCCTGCTCGTGCAAGCTGCACTGTGATCGTGCTGATCCCGAGGAACTTAACTAATACGGGCTAAATTCATAGGGAGATCGGGGTGCTGGAAAAATCAAGACTGTAAATGTTTCATTGTGAACATATTGGATGCCTTAATGTTCACCCAAGCCGATGAGCCCGGGAAGGGCATGTGCTTCACCGCATCAAATTGTCACAAAAATTGCCACAAATTGTCAAATAATTAGATAAAAACCCTTGACAAGCAATGAGGTTCCTGTCATTTTCGCACTAGACCAGAAATTGTCTGTTCGGGAGATGTTATTGTGAGATGACAAGAGTCGTGTGAAACGGTGACAGGGCGTTGAAAGTTTGAGAGCAAAATTGATTTCGGTTCATCTTAGGTTGCAGCGATTTCGGATGAAGGTAATCGAGACAAAAAGTAGAAAGTAACTTGTATTTGTATGTTAACAGAAAACTTGGTTCGTCTTTTGAAACAGCTTGTCGTGGGGATGTTCGCCGTGACCGTCGCTAGTCTGACAGCTCAAGCAGCAATCTTCACCGGCCAGATTAATTTCGTAGGCGGAGCTACGATAGACCAACCCATAGGATCTGCCACAACCTTTGAAAGCTTTTTTGGACCCAGCGGAAGTGGTGGTCCTGTGGTCCAAGCGGGAGCTGGTTTACCGAGCGGGAATTATGCGGGTGTTCCCGGCAACACGGCTGCAACCTTTACTGCGCCATTTGATTTTGCCTCACCAACACTTCCATTCGGGTTATGGACTTTCACTTTTGGTAGCTCAACCTACAGCTTCCAAGTCAATACCGTCACCGTTGACCAACAAATTCCCGGATTATTTATCAACGTTGGCGGTACGGGCACAGGCACTATCACGGGCTATGACCCGACGCCGGAAGGCTGGACTATCACCGGTACCACCGCCAATCCCACCGGGTTGACCATTACCATCGGCAATTCGGTTGTAGCGGTTCCCGAGCCGGCAACCGTGGCGTTCATTGCACTGGGAGTGGGCGCGCTGGGACTGGCCCTGCGACGTAAGTCAGCCTGAAAGCCGGATTTGTTTTGTAAAACCGAGAAAAGAGCCGGTCATCGACCGGCTCTTTTTGTGTGCCAGGGGTAGTGATTCTTTCGGAACCAGCAACAGTTGTGCAATCAGTGCAGCGCACTTTACCCAATCGCTGCCACGGCGCGCCGGGCTGTTGCTTTCTGACTCGGGGCGGGCGCGCGTCAATTCGAGGCGGTGTCAAATCCTTCGGAGGGGCGAGTTACACGCGTCCCTGACCAACGAATGCCAAGGCAACGGTGGCTCGTGGAATTCGCCGCTCCGACAATAACGACACTTGGAGTCAAACTCACTCCGTGCGAGGCGTTTTTCACATCTGCGGCGGGCAACTGCCGTCGCGCCATAGCGGCGATTTGGCGCGACGCGCAGGCGGAAGGGATGCTCGCGCTGCCCGAATTTTGAAAACAGGCTGGTGCACGAATACGGTTTCAGTTGTCAGGACGGCAACAAATCCAGTATTTCTGAAAGTGTGGAATCGTCGCTGGAAAAGATTTTGCTGAAAGCACTGGTTGAATTGGATGTCGCGGTCAAGACCGGGCCGTCAGCCAGTCCCAAACCCGATCTGCTCTCTTTGTTCGCGCGCATTGATGAACTGGCGAAACAATTGCCGCGCGACACCGACCCGGCTTTGGCGCATTATTTACAAAAGAAAAGCTATGAGAAAGCCAGGCTCTTTTTGCAGGGCCGCGACGTGGAGAACCAGGCTGGAAGTTGCCGGCACGTCTGAAATTCAGGATGATAAATTTCGAGTGACGAATGATTCGACGTTCGTAATTTGTTATCCTTAATCTGTCCCCATGTTCGACGACACGATTGCCGCCATTGCCACACCACTCGGTGAAGGCGGCCTGGCCGTCATCCGGATTTCCGGTCCGCAGACGCTCGCTGTGGCTGACAAATGTTTTCTGCCTGTTGGTAAAAATTCGCAGAAACCTTCCGCCGCAACGTCGCATACGATTCAGTACGGGAAAATTGTCCGTACCATTCCGGGCGCGCCGGCATCCTGCCGGCCAGTTGAGACACAGGACGATAAAGCCCGCCGGCAGGCAGGCCGGCGCTCCCAGTCGTCCGGCGGGGATGACGTTCAAGTTGTGGATGAAGTCCTGCTGGCCGTCCTGCGCGCGCCGCGGACCTACACGCGCGAGGACACCGTCGAGATCAGCTGCCACGGCGGCATTTTGCCGGCCAAGCTCGTGCTCGATACGCTGTTGGAAAACGGCGCCCGACTCGCCGGGCCGGGTGAATTCACGAGGCGCGCCTTTCTGAATGGGCGTCTGGATCTCACTCAGGCCGAGGCAGTGGCGGATTTGATTCATGCGCGCACAGAACTGGCGCTGACCGCCGCCAACGAACAACTTGCCGGCAAGTTGTCAAAATGTATCAACGAACTGCGCGATGAGATGATGAACACGCTGGCCCACGTCGAGGCGCACATTGATTTCCCCGACGAAGACATTACAACAGCGACCCGGGAACAATTGCTGCGACGGTTAGAACATGGTGTTACGCTCATGGACAAACTGTTGCGGACGGCGAACGAGGGGCAGGTTTTGCGTCGCGGTATTCGCGCGGCAATTGTGGGACGTCCCAATGTCGGCAAATCCAGCCTGCTCAACCAATTGCTCGGACATGATCGGGCGATCGTGTCGCCGATTCCAGGCACAACGCGCGACACGATTGAGGAGACAGCGAGCATCCATGGCTTGCCGGTGGTCTTCATCGACACGGCCGGATTGCGTGAGGCTCGTGACGAGATTGAACAGGAAGGCATCCGTCGCAGCCACGAGATCATGGGCCGGGCCGAATTGATCCTACACGTGCTCGATGCAAGTGAGTCGCTCACCGATGATGACAAAGAATTTCTCAACTCATTTGCCGGCAAGAAGCGGATTCTGTTGCGGAACAAAGCCGATCTGACACAACGGCTGAATCTAAATGCTTTTTTCAAGAGGCCTGTCGCCCTGTCTGACCGGACGGGTGAGGGGACCTTCTCCCCACCAGTTACGATCGATGTTTCCTGCCTGAGCGGCCAGGGTATCGAAACCTTAAAAGATGCCATCAAGGAACAGATCTGGTCGGGTGAAATCGGGGCCGAAATGCTGCAGGTGATGATCAATTCCCGGCACCAGGACGCATTGAACCGTGCGAGTGCGGCGGCACAAAGAACGATTGCCGCGCTCCGCAGCAACGCGACGCTCGAACTGGCGGCGTTGGATTTGCGAATTGCCGTCAACGCTGTGGGCGAAATAGTCGGCAAAACCGCCACCGAAGACCTGCTTGACTGCCTTTTCGGGCAGTTTTGTATTGGCAAGTAGTGAAGACTGTTGCGATCAAGTGTGTGCGTAAGCTGCTGTAGCAGTGCAGTATAACGTGTAAAGGATTGATTGATCCCATTGATTTTAAACAGCATTCTGCTTCGGATTTATCCCCTTTTTGCTCCATTTCGTGACAAGAAATGTCTTGACTTTGGACTGTTTTAGCCGCATAACGTTAAAAGATAAAAGTCCCACAACCCTACAATCAGGCCATGTTGAATTTGAATAAGTTCAAGCGAGCTCGGGGCGGTGGTTTCATCATACTGCCATTGCGGTTTTGCTTGCGGTTTCGGCGGTTCAAAGCGAGGCTTCGATCTACACCGTCACTTCAACAGTCAATGGCAACAACTACGTCGCGAGTTATGACAGCTCGGTCAATGGTTTTACCACTTGGTCGGCGAACGGGGCGAATCAACTTTCCTTGCAGTCGTTATATTATAGTGTCAACGGCGGGCCGGTATCCCAGTTGACCGGCGCGATCGTCAATACGGGTTCCTCGGGTTTCACTGCGAAATATATTACGGCGACGTATGCAGTTCCGAGCGGAAACATTGCGGACACTCTCACGATTAACGGCAATGTATTGAGTGAGGCTGTCCAGTTCAACAATTTGACCGCTAATGGAGTCAACGTCAGTTTGTTCCAATATTCGGACTTCGTTTTGGGAGGAGCGGGCGCTGCTGGAAATCAGAGTGTCGTGTTGACACCGGCTTCGGGCGGAGGGTTTGCCACTGCAAATCAGACGGGAGGGGGGCTGGCGCTGACGTGGAACGGGGATGCACCCGGCTTCACTACTCTGGTACAGGCCAACTCCAGCGGGGCGCCGTTCGGGCCTTTCATTGGACTCGGCAGCAATCTTGACAACACCACGTTGACGGCTCTCAATACTTATGCGGTCTTTGGATACGAATTTTCCGGGAGCGTGCTTTCAGGCAACGTTCTTTCGGTCAGTGAAAATGCCGCTTATCCGTTGGCGGTGCCCGAACCTTCGTCCTTGATATTCATGCCGGCGGCAGCGGGAATGTTTGCTCTGGCATTAATTGCCCGGCGCATCACAAATCGGGAATGTTTGAAGTTAGCTACGGCTACGAATTCAATTAAAAAGTCCGCCTAACAAACCAGTCAGAGGAATTATGAATCGCCAATATAGAGCAGTTGAGAGTGTGAAACTTTGTATATCGCTCGGAGCGGCCTTGGTCGTGTCAGGATTTCTTTTTGTGCCAGCTAATGCCACAGCCCAGGTCTATACCATGAGCAATGGGGGTTCCACGGCGACAGTGAATGTTGGCAACACCGGCGTTCTGGGAATGAACAGTTGGTCGGTCCTCGGCGGCCAGAACCAATTGAACCAGCAGTGGTTCTGGTATTCAGTGAACGGCGCTCCTCAACAGCCGATTAATACCATCAGTGCGGCCAGCGTTTTCAATTTCAGCAATCCTGCAAACCCGATTTATGACCTGGGAGTGCAATATCAAAACGCGCAATTGACGGTGCAGGTTACATATATTTTAACAGGCAATGGGGTCATGTCCGGCAGTGCCGATATGGCGGAGGACCTGTCGATTGTGAATAATTCGGCCAGTCCGATCAATTTGAGCTTTTATCAATATTCCAATTTCAATTTATTTCAGAACAATAATAACAGTGTCACTCTGTCTGGCGGTCCGGGTGGGTACACCGGCGCGCTGCAAACAACGGGCGGTGTTGGTGGGACTGGCATCGCGGAAGTCATAGATGCGCCTAATGCAAATTATGGTGAAGCCGCATTTGCCGGGCAAACGCTGAGCGAACTCAATTCCGGCAGCTATTATACGCTCAATGACAATCCATCGGCATTAAATGGTGATGTGACATGGGCCTTTCAGTGGAACGTAGTGAACCTCGCTCCCGGCGCCTCTTTCGACATCACCAAGGACAAGGGGTTGTCTATCACGCTGGTTCCGGAGCCCTCAACGGTGGCTTTTATTGCGATGGGAATCGGTGGTTTGGCATTGTCGCTGCGGCGCAAATCTGCCTGAAAGCCGAAATTCAGTCATTTACCGTAAAGCAGATGAAGGCCGGTCAATCGACCGGTCTCTTTTTATTTATGGATATCTCCAGCGTTCTGTTATAATAAGTCTGGCACCGAACAGCAATCACAGCTCATTTGCCACAAGAATTAGTGTATGTACGGCAGTTTTCGTTACCGAATGCTGGCAACGGCTGCGTTGAGCTGTTTTCTGGTTTGTAAGCTGCAGGCGGGTGGGACTGGGCTGAATACGATAGTCGTTGTTAATCAGGACAGCTCCAATTCCTGCGAGCTCGCCAATTACTATTGCCAGGAACGGCAGGTGCCTCCTCAAAACGTTTTATACATCAAGTGGGCGGGGACCAATACTCAATGGGCCAGCACTGATTTCCAGACCAACCTGGTATCTCCCTTGTTGGCCATGCTGACGACCCGGGCGTTAACCAACCAGATCGATTACATTGTCCTTTCGATGGATATTCCGTTCCAGACCAGCATTGGTTCCACCGTCAACAGCACCACCTCGGCCTTGTTTTACGGTTTAAGGCAGGGGAATACGAACGATCTGTTTGGGCAAACCAACAGTTATGCCGCCAGCGAGGCGGTCTTCAGTCCGACAACTCCGGTCGTTGGCGCCCCGGGTTATTCCTTTCTTACCACCATGATCACAGCAGATTCACTCAGCCTAGCGGAGCAGCTCGTGAATCAGGGTGTCGCCAGTGATGGGACTTTTCCCCAATCGCCCGTGATCCTGGCAAAAAGTTCCGACCCGGCTCGCAATATTCGCTATACGTCTTTCGACAACGCCGTTTTCAATGTGAATATTCGGGGCGTTTCTTCGATTTTAAGGAGCAACACCGATTCCGTTTCGTGGCCGAATGGGTGTCTGGGGTATGAAACCGGCCTGGCACAGTTCACCGTCCCACAAAATACCTTCGTTTCCGGGGCGATCGCCGATAATCTCACGTCATTCGGTGGGATCATCTTCGGCGCCAACAGCCAGACCAATTTGCTCGCGTTCATCGATGCGGGAGCCGCCGGCAGCTACGGAACGGTCGCGGAACCCAGTGCCGATCCCCAGAAGTTCCCCAATCCCCAGGTTTACTTTTACCAGGCCCGGGGCTTTAGCCTCGCCGAAAGTTATTATCAGAGCGTCAACGTGCCCTATCTTGGACTGATGGTGGCCGAGCCTCTGGCGGCGCCTTTTGCTGAGATGGGATACGGGGCATGGAGCGGGAATTTGGCCCCCAACTCTGTTTTGAGCGGCACCTCCATGCTTTCAGTGGATTTCTCGGCCCGGGACGGAAACCATCCCCTGCAACAGGTCGATTTGTTCATCGACGGCACATATTACGGCACGCTGACAAATCTCGCCCCGGCCGCCGGCGATCAGTTGAACGTTACTCTCAATGGCTATCCCATCACTTATACCATCCCGACCAATTCGACCTTGGGCACAATCGCGTCGGGCCTGGCAACTCTGATCAACACCGCGTCCAACGCCACCCAGGTGAACGCTTTCGTTCATGGGGACCGTATCGAACTGCGATCGGTCGCGACCAACCTTATGAACGTCCCTTATTACGTCGCTAATAGCACGCCTACGAACACGCCCGGCCTTTCGTATGGCGTCACCTATCTGCCCGATTCTTTTCCACCTCAGATGTCCCCGGGCGGTATTGATAAAAATGGAGCCTTCACGATGCAGGTGGGGATTCCCGGCACCTTGACTTACACCATCCTGGCCTCAACTAATCTGGTGAACTGGCAGCCCATTTTTACGAATACCGCAGCACCGGGGCTGTTGGATTTTGCCGATGACGACTCCACCAACTATTCTGAGCGTTTTTATCGCATGATGTGGCCGGTGCCGGATCAACCGCCTCAAATATCGGCTCCTGGCATTACCGGCCCAGGGGTATTCCAGATGCAGGTGGACAGCACACCGGGTTTACCGTGGACCATCCAGATCTCCAGTAACCTCTCGAATTGGACGTCTGTCTTCACCAATCAATCCGGCGGAGCGATGAAATATGTTGATGTCAGCATTACCAATTCGGCCTCACGATTTTACCGGGTAGAGCTGGTGCCTCCGGGTTCTCCCTCCTTTACGGTGCTCAATATGGCGACAAACCTCGCCTTGGTCCGGGTCGACAATGCGGTAAGGCCGTACACCGTTCAAGTCTCGACCAATCAAGGGCCGGTGGCGGTATTGGCAACCAATTTCGTCCTCGGCCAGGTCCTGGTGACGGCCTCAAGTACGACGGGCAGCGGCAACGGGCTCTCGACTTTCATCAACGCGAGCCAACCCGAACTCCTGGCCTCCCAGGCTTTCGGTGTGCAGGGGTACTCGGAGCGAAGCAATTCCATTCCCGCCGGATCCTGGATGCAGTTTGCTTTTACCAAGACCAACGGCCAGGTGGTGGTTGTGGCCGTTACCAATCAGTCAGCCAGCGATTCGATCACGCTGGCCAGCCAGTTGTACGGCGCGATCAACACCAGTCCCGCTTTGCAAGGCAGTGACGGAGTTATGGCCGGCGGTTATGCGATAAGCC
>DATJXK010000082.1:0-37133 GCA_035500235.1 Pseudomonadales bacterium
CTCAATTCCAGTGCTCCCCACCGTCTGCACTGAGCAGGATTCCACCATCGTTGAATAGGTGAAGTTCAGAAAGATGCCGTTAAACAGGCAGCCGGAAATCGTGACGTGAGACACCAGCACATTCATCGGCGCGTTGCCCGAATAAGTAATGCCGGAGCCAAAGCCGCTGCCGCTGTAGACTCCACTGCCATTGTTGGTCACGCCGCCCTGGACGAAGCCATTGGCGATGGCGATGTTCTGCATGGGGCCGTTCACCAAAATCCCGTTGCCGCTCGATCCCGCCGGATTTTGCGTCGAGGAGAGGGTGAAACCGTTCAAATCGATCGTGACACTGTTGGCGCTGATGGTGATGGCATTGCCTGAAGCAACAGTCATTGAGCCAGTCAGTTTCACTTTGGCCGGCCAGCTAATTGTCTCCGGAACCTGAGACAGCAAAAGATCCAATTGGTTGCCCTGGGCAATAATGTAGTTGTTGGCGGTGTTCAACATGACTGTGTTGCCACTGACAAGGTTGCTCGTACCCGTGATGTACAGCCCGTACACGTTGCCTTCGCTTAGGTTGTCGCGTAATTGGCAATTTGAACCGGAGCCAATCCCCAAACTCCCATTTCCCGCCGCCTTACAGTGTTCCACCAGGCAATCGTTATCCACCAGGATTCCCCGGATGCCATTGCCCACCGCAAGGCAATCCGTTATGCGACTGCCATTCTTCAGGGCAAAGCCGGTAAAGCCGTTGCTGATGGAATGAATATTCTGGACCGTGACCAGCGATGACCCCGAGTCATAAAAATTGATGCCCGAGCCCGGCCAGTTTCGCACCGTCCCGTTGCGAATGACCAGATTTTGCCTCACGGTGGAGGACCAAATTGCTTCACCCGATGACCCGCCACCGCCAACCAGCGTGAAGCCATTCAAATCAATCGTGACATTGTCTGCGGCCACGATGATTCCATTTTGGTTGAATGCCCCGGAAAGATTCGCAGTGACATAATACGAGCCCGGCGTCGAAATGGTAAATGGAAGTGAAGAGATTGGTGTACGCGGCTCGATTTGTGAAAGAGTCACCATCGTCGCGCCCGGTGCGCCCGGCGGCGTCAGGCTGCCCTGGGCAAAAGCCGTTAAAGGCTGGATGCTGAGGATGCAAAACAACAACAACGCGAAAACAACGGCCGGCAGATTGAATTTAATTTTCATAAATCAATAAGAGTTGACGTTGTGTGACGTGCTTAAAGATGTGCCGATGCTGGTAGTGCCGTGACACGTGACCGCAATGGAGGCAGACACACCTGTGCCTGAATAGCAGTAACCATAGCAACTGTTGGCAATGTAATAGCTTTCCACCCCATAACCGCTGCCGTTGCTATAGCCTATGCAGTTCAGAGCGACATCGGCATAAACGCCAGTGCCACCAGAGGCGAAGCCGTAACAGCTTTGGGCGATGTCACTATTAACGCCGGTCCCGCTGCTGCTGTTGCTGGAGCCGTAACAGTTCTGGACGGTGGAACCAGAAACGCCAATGTAGCCGGCGCTATAGCCGTAACAATTCTGGACGTTAACGCCCGAAACGCCAGTGTAGCTGCTGCTGGAGCCATTGCAGTTCAGGGCGGTATTATTCGCAGAAACGCCATTGCCGTTGTTGCCGGTGCCACAACAGTTTTGCACGACGTTGCCATAAACACCAGTACCGTTGCCGGTACATTGGCCGCGGCAATCAGACACCTCATCACCATCGATGGCGGAGCCGCCGCAATCAAAGGCCGATGATTGTTTAATGGTGGAAGCCACGATTCCATAACTACCCACCGTCTGCACGGTGCAGGATTCCACCACCGTCGATTCGGCGTTGTTTAAAAAAATGCCATAATTCTGGCAGCCGGAAATTGAGACCCGCGATACCAGCACATTCACCGGCTGGTTCAGCGTATAATAAATACCGTAAGAAAAACCGCCTCCACTATAAACGCCGCTTCCATTGTTGGTTACGCTGCCCTGGATGAAGCCGTTGGCGATGGTGATGTTGCGCAAACCGCTGTTGATCGAGATGCCTGTGCCGTTGGCGCTGACCGCGGTGGAAGAGATCGTAAATCCGCTGAGGTCCAGCGTCACTCCGTTGGTGGCAATAATTATAGCCGTGGCAGTGGAGACAGTAATGTTGGTCGTCAGATAATACGAGCCGGGTTGCGCAATGGTAAAGGGCGCGGACGAAATCGGTATGCGTGGCTCAATTTGCGAGAGCGTCTTCATCGCCGGTGCGGGCGCGCCCGGCGGCGTCAGGCTGCCCTGGGCAAAAGCCGTTGAAGTCTGGAGGCTGAGGATGCAAAACAGCAACAACGCGAAAACAACGGCCGGCAGATTGAATTTAATTTTCATGAAATCAAAATGAGTTGACGTTGTGGGTCGCGCTTAAAGCCGTGCCCGAGCTGGAGGCTCCGTGGCAAATGTTGGCAATATAGGCAGATATACCAGTGCCGGAATTGCAGTATCCAAAGCAGCCATTGGCAATATAACCCGTATAAATGCCATAGCCGCTGCCGTTGTTATAGCCGGTGCAGTTCTCGGCCGTATTGAAGGCATAGATGCCATAGCCGCTGTTGCAGGTGCCATAACAGTTTTGTGCGACATTGGCATTAACAGCGGTGCCGGAGCCGCTCATGCCATAACAGTTTTGAGCGAGAGTGTCATTAATGCCAGCGCCGCTGCCGGCGCTGTTGCCGAAACAGTTCAGAGCAGTGTAACCAGTGATGGCGGTACTGCTGGTGCTGTAACCGAAACAGTTCTCGGCGGTAAATGCATAAAGACCAGCGCCGTTGAGGCTATAGCCTTCACAGTTTATAGCGCAGCTATAGGCCGCAAGGCCTGTACCGCTGCTGCTATAGCCGTAACAATTCTGGACGACGAGACCAGTAACACCGCTGCTGCCACTGGTGCATTGGCCGCGGCAATCGGACACCTGGTCGCCATAAATAGCACTGCCGCCGCAATCCATAGCCGATGACTGCTTAATCGTGGAAGCGACAATTCCGTAAGCGCCCACGGTCCGCACGGTGCAGGCTTCCACCACCGTCGAATCGCCAAAGTCCAGGTAAATACCATAAAACAGGCAGCCGGAAATCGAGAGATGCGATAACAGTGTATTCACCGGCCGGTTCAGCGGGCAATAAATGCCGTAGTAAAAGCCGTTACCGCTGTAAACGCCGCTGCCATTGTTGGTCACGCCGCCCTGGATGAAGCCGTTGGCGATCGTGATGTTCCGCAAATCGGTATTGATGTAAATGCCATAGCCGCCACCGCCGGTGGCGGTCGAAGAAATGGTAAAGCCACCGAGGTCCAGCGTCACCCCGTTAGTGGTGATGGTGATGCCGTTGGCACCGTTGACGGTGACATTAGTCGTCAAATAATACGAGCCGGGTTGTGTGATGATATAAGGCGCGGATGAAATCGGTACGCGCGGCTCCAATTGCGAGAGGGTCTTCATCGTGGGCCCGGGCGCGCCGGGTGGTGTAAGAGTGCCCTGGGCGAGGCTGCTGGCAAATGATGCGAGAAAAATGCCCGGAAGCAGAGTGAGGAGCAGCAATCGAACGCCGGGGGGGTTAGTCGTATCTTCATTATTAGTGTGAATTGACGTTATAGGTGACGCTCAAGCCCGTACCTGTACCAGTTTCACCAAGGCAGACGTTGGCGATGAAGGCAGAGAGGCCTGTGCCGGAATAGCTGTAACCGATGCAACCATTGGCAATCGAGCTGACCGAAACGCCGCCGCCACTGCCACTACAGTAGCCGTAACAGTTCTGGGCGGCATCGGCAGAAATACCATAACCGCTGCCATTGCAAGTGCCGAAACAGTTATCAGCGTTGTAGCAGACAATGCCGTAGCCGTTAATACTACTGCCGTATGAATTCTGGATAGTGGTGCCAGATATACCGGAACCCGTGCCCCCGGTAGTACCCAGGCAATTTTGTACTGTGGTGGCATAAACACCAGAGCCGCCGGCACTGGAACCATAACAATTCTGGGCCACACTGCCATAAATCCCATCACTGCTGGTGCTCGATCGGCCCTGGCAATCGCATATCTGGGCGCCATAGATGGCAATGCCGCCGCAGTCAGTGGCTGATGACTGTTTAACGACAGAAGAAATTATCCCATAACTTCCCACCGTCCTCACCGTGCACGATTCTACCACCGTCGAATCCCCAATGCCCAAAAAAATGCCGTAATATTGGGAGCCCGAAACCGAGACGTGCGATATCAATACGTTCCCTGGCGGGATCGTCGTATAATAAATGCCGTAGCTAAAACCACCGCCACTATAAACCCCGCTGCCGTTGTTGGTCACACCGCTTTGAATGAAACCATTGGCGATGGTTATGTTCCGTAAACCGCTATTAATAGAAATACCAATGCCATTGGCCAGGGCGGCGCTTGAAAAGATCGTGAAGCCATCAAGGTCCAGCGCAACGCCATTGGTGGCAATCGTAATGCCATTGCCGCTGCTGACCATGACATTGGTGGTCAGGTAATACGCGCCGGGCTGGGTGATGGTGAACGGCGCGGATGAGATCGGCGTACGCGGCTCCACTTGCGAGAGCGTTTTCATGGCCGGCGTCGGCGCACCGGGCGGAGTCAGGCTGCCCTGCGCAAAACATTTTGAAGATTGCGCGAACGAGAGAACTGTCACCATCACAACTGCGATTTGAAAGGCTGATTTTATTTTCATGAGTTTTTCAGGTCAGCCTTCTGAGCAGTTTTGTTATCGCAGGTTATTTTAGAAAGGTAACGGCTGGATTTCCTGATAATCCGGCGGCGGTTGTGAGAGATCGCCTCCCTGATCATCGATTTTATCCGCCGTGACCGACAAGACTTGAAAGCGCATTCGTTCCGGCCCGGGCGGCGGCGCAGCGCTACCAGGCGCGGCCGGCGGCGCAAACCTCAATATGGCCAGCAATGGAAACATTTTTTTGGCCTTGAGCATTTGGCCCCATTGTTCTTCGATCATGGCTGGCCCAAAGCGGCCCGGTTGGTTTTGCAAATAAGGCTGGAACGGTAACAGCTCGTCCGTGGCCCAAATCTCCATCACCTGGCCTCGTTGTTTGATTTCAAATTTCTCGCAGGCAAAGCCGAGCAGGTTAGTCTTATCGCCCGTGGCAGTGAGTTCCGTTTTTTCCATCATTGGCGGCGGCATGGGCATCATGGGCATTCCGTTTCCCGCTCCCGGCATAGCCGGCATGCCAGGCATCGGCGGAGTGCTGGAACCGCTTTGCGGACCCACCCCCGCGGGCATTTGGGGCATGCCAGGCATTGGTGGTGGGGCAGGCATGCCCGGGACACCCGTCGGGCCGACTTGTTGCGGCGGCGTAGACGGCATCGTTGGCATCGTGGGAGGACTGGGTGGGGCTGTGGGAACATTTTCGGCCGTTTTGAGCCGGACGAAACTGCGATTGTTCGGGAAAAGCAAAATAAGCTCACCGGAGCTGGAATCCACAATATCCACCGGGTTGGGCCGGCTGTTGTCCGTCACTTCCACACGCAAAAAATTCGTTCCAACCGTGTAGAGCAGGGGAGTAACCTGGCTTCCCTGGGTAATTGTAGCGGTAATGCGTCCGTCAAACGCGCAAGCATGCTGAATGATAGCAAATGTGACAACCGACACTGCTAAGGCCATTGATCTCATAAATCTCCCGGATATTTATTCCCGCAGGCAGTAGTCCTCTGAAAGATTTCCCGCCGTCTTATAATCACAATAAGTCAAATAATTGGCCTAAGGTCAAGCAAATAGAGGCATTTAGGTAAATTTAAGCGGCGCGGATTCCAAATTTCGCCCGAAATTATCATTGTCCGTCCAAGGGATTTGTTCGAAACTCAACCAACTTAAAGAAAGGCAAATTATGATCATCATCGTAATCGTTTTAGTCGGGCTGTTGGTGATTTGTTTATTCGTGGCCTCATTCGCCATCGGCGGCTTCAACAAGCTCGTCACCCTGCGTAACCGCTACAAAAATGCTTATGCCCAGATTGATGTCCAGCTCAAGCGCCGCTACGACCTCATTCCCAACCTCGTCGAAACCGTCAAAGGCTATATGACGCACGAGCGTGAGACCCTGGAAAATGTCACCAAGGCGCGCAATATCGCCATCGCTGCCTCCCAGGCCGCTGCTGCCAATCCCGGCGATGCCACCGCCATGAAGAACCTCGCGTCGGCCGAAGCCGGACTCGGCGGCGTGCTCAGCCGCCTCATGGCTGTCTCCGAAGCCTATCCTGATTTGAAGGCCAACCAAAACATGATGCAGCTCACTGAGGAGCTGACCTCCACGGAAAACAAAATCTCCTTCGCGCGCCAGGCTTACAACGACTCCGTCATGACTTACAACACCGACCGCGAAGTGTTTCCCACAAACATCATCGCCGGCATGTTCAATTTCGCTCCCGCGGAATTGTTCGTGATTGATAAGCCGGAGCAAAAGGAAGCGCCCAAAATTTCCTTCTCATGATGGCTGAAGCATCAGAGCGTTGTCGTTCCGGCTTCAACGCTTCAACTGCTGCCCTTTAACGAAGAACATGGATTTCTTCGAGTTACAAGCCCAGGCCCATCGCAGGACCAAGTGGCTTGTCATCTATTTCGTGATGGCCGTGGTCGCGATGATCGCGTCCATCTACCTCTGTATCATGCTGATTTTATCTGCCGCCACGCAGACCAATCACCACCATCGTTACTACGACTCATCGCAGCAGCAAGTGTCCTTCTGGGATTCCCAGATTTTCTTTGGCGTCACCATTTGCACCCTGGCCATTGTCGGCTTTGGCAGCCTTTATAAAACTTCTGCGCTCGCCTCCGGTGGCAGTGCTGTTTCCGAAATGATGGGCGGTCGCCTCATCAATACCAACACCAACGACCTCGACGAACGCAAGCTCCTTAACGTCGTCGAGGAAATGTCCATCGCCTCCGGCGTTCCTATGCCGCAGGTCTATGTCATGGACGAGGAAAACGGCATCAACGCCTTCGCCGCCGGCCATAAACCCGGCGACGCCACCGTCACGGTCACGCGCGGTTGCATGAAACTTCTCACCCGCGATGAATTGCAGGGCGTTATCGGCCACGAGTTCAGCCATATCCTGAATGGCGACATGCGCCTGAACCTGCGGCTCATCGGTATCATTTTCGGGATCCTTTGCCTCACCGTCATCGGCCGCATCCTGTTGCAAACGGGGCGGGGCGGGGACCGCGGCAAAAATCCGCTGCCTGTCGTCGGTATCGTTTTGATTATCATCGGCTTCGTTGGCGTTTTCTTTGGCCGATTGATCCAGGCTGCAGTCAGCCGCCAGCGTGAATTTCTTGCCGATGCTTCCTCTGTCCAATTTACCCGCAATCCTGGCGGCATTACCGGCGCACTGAAAAAAATCGGCGGCCTGGGCACGATGGGTTCGCGTCTCAATCATGCCCATGCCGAAGAACTGTCCCATATGTTTTTTGGCAACGGCATCAGCGAAGCCTGGATCGGCCTGATGGAAACTCATCCGCCATTGGCCGACCGCATTCGTGCCTTCGAACCCACCTTCGACGGGAATTTTCCCATGGAACGTTATGACGACTATGTGGAGCCCGAAGAAGCTCCCAAGGCAAAACGCGCGCCCATGCCCAACATTTTCGGTACAGTTCTTGGCGGGGCAGTGCTCGCGGATGGCGCAAAGCCGCCGGTCATCAAGACCCATACGGTCCTCCCAAATCTCGGCAATCCTACACCGCTCCATCTCAAGTACGCCGAGCAATTACGTGACGCCCTGCCGGACACCATTCGCGCTGCTGCCCATGAACCGCTCGATGCCACGGCGCTGATTTATGCCATGATTCTGAGTTCCGATGATGCCCGGCGCTCCCAGCAGCTTGCCGGCCTCGAGCAATGCGCCGGCGCAGCCATCCGCCAAAAAACCGAAGCATTATACCCGGACGTTTCCAGGGCTGCCGCCCACGCGCGCTTACCCATCATCAATATCGCTCTCGGCGCGCTCAAACAGCTTACCGACAGCCAATACGACACGTTTTCGAAAACCACCGATTGGCTCATCAATAGTGATGGCAAAGTGGAACTCTTCGAGTTTGTCCTGCAAAAAATTGTCTTCCACCATTTGGATTCGGGCAAACCCGTTATCCAATATTATTCAGTCAAGCCGCTCGCATCGGACTGCTCCGTAATTCTTTCCGCCCTCGCCAACGTCAGCAGCCAGGATCCGAATGAAATTCAAAAGGCTTTCGCCGCCGGGGCGTCTTACTTGCGTGCGCCCGCTGACATCGATTTGCCACTACTCCCGTCTGAACAATGTGACGTAAAGCAAATCGACGCCGCGCTCAATCGCCTGGCCCTGGCCGCGCCGCAAATAAAGAAAAATGTCATCGACGCCTGCGTCCATGTCGTCGGCGCCGACGGTGTCGTGTACGAAGACGAAGCAGAACTTCTCCGCGCCGTTGCTGATACACTTGACTGTCCCATGCCGCCTCTTGTAAGTAATGAGTCTTGAAAGCGCGTTTCACTAACTATCTGAGCTTGGTCCTGGTCGCCGCCGGATTAATCCTGTCGATTGGCTGCGCGAGCATTTACAAGGGACACTCCGACTCCCTCCGGTTGAAAATTATTGATGCCAAGACCGGCGATCCTGTGCCCGGGGTATCGGCTATCTGGCGGGAAGACCTCGACGATCTCCTGACGGGACATTACCAGACCGGGCCGACGAATTTAGCATCTTCGAATGCCGAAGGCATCATCCTCATTCCCGAAGTGCACAAGAAAATGGCTGGCCGTTTTATTCTTTCCTGCCCCGGCTACCACACGACCTACGGTCTGTATTCCGAAGGCGAATTGAAGGTCTCCGGTGAAATTCAACCCGCCCCTATCCCGCAGGACACTTTCACCCTGGACGACGCACAAACTATCGGACTATCAGACGATTCCTTCCTCATTCGGATGCAGAAATAAAGCAACACTCATTGGCCGTGGTAATTGAACGTAAACTCACAGGCATGTTGATTCCCGAGTTTTTTCACCATTTCGGACGGCCATTTTGGAAACGGAGAACTTTTTAGAACCGACTCCAGGCAAGTCATTCCGGGAAGATAACCAACCGTGTTCATGGTTATATCGGCATCGGTCACGGTTCCGTCAGAATGTAAAACAAAAGACACCACGACTTGCCCGGCATTAAAATTGGGGTCTGAATTATTCGATATCTCGAACCAATTCTTAATGATTCGCTTGGCCATTTTCTCATCGTAGTGCGGGTCGGACGTAATGTTAAGTTCCTTTGGCGGGATAGAGGGATACCGGCTCGCGCATCCCGCTAAAAGCCAGAAACAAATCCAAATTAAGGCTGAACACCCTTTTAAAAAATTGCTTCTCATGTAGTTTTACCTGCGTTCATCCGAGAAGTTTTAGATTTTTTCCCATGTTTTTCCACAACCTTTTCAAAGACCGGCATCAGGTGATCTTTCAATTTCTCTCCCGCATTCCAAACCGCCGGCGCCACTAACGGCAGACACTGTTCAATTGGATCGTCTTTGTATAAAAGGGCGCGTTCGTATTCTTCAGGACGAAGCACCAGCGGCCACCAATAATCTTTGCCACTCCAAAGAAAATTAGGCCTGAATAATTGTGGCTTTTCAATGACTTCCGGCCCCGTGTTATATTCCGCTCGTGGAAGTTTGCCATCAAATCCCCAGGCGGCTTCAGTGGTGAATTGGTCTCTTGATTGATCAATAACAAATAAAATGTGGAACCAAATACCGGATGAATGCTGACGGGTCCAAACGTACGTACCTATTGGAATTTTTTGGCATTTATCTTCAGGGTATTCCGGAAATACCGTCTCCATCATCTTACGAAATAACTTCCTGCATTCTTTACCAAGTTCACTTCTCATACAGAATTAATCTGTGTTCAATCCGTGTTTCATCGGTGGCTAAAATCACTCCCTCACCGTTGCCTGCAACTGCGCCTTAAATGCCTCGACGATTTTCCCGTGTGACGCATTCACCTCCGCATCGGTCAGCGTTTTTTCTGCGGAACGATACGTGAACGCATAGGCAAGGCTCTTTTGTCCATCGGGAACATTCTTGCCGCGGAACACGTCAAACAATTCCACGCTCTCCAGGTTCGCCGGTTTGGCCTGCTTCACGACCTGCAAAACCGCGTCATGCGTGGTCGCTTCCGAAACTAAAATCGCCGCGTCACGGCGAATCGCCGGGAATTGGGGCAGGGGCTTGAACGACTTCGTAGCATTCCGTCGCGCCAGCAGTTGGCCCAAGTCCAATTCGGCGAGATAAACCGCGTCGCGCAAATCATATTTCTTCGCCAGAGCAGGGGGCAATTGCCCCAGTTCACCCAGCGGCACACGTCCGCCCAAAGAAATCGTTGCCGATTCGAGGAATAGCGCCGTACTTTCCGGCCGTTTGGTAAACTGCACACCGCGCAAACCAAACTGCTCCAGAAATTCCTCGACGATTCCTTTTAAATCGTAGATGTCGAATTTCTCGCCGCGTTCGCTGCCGCTCCAAAAATTCGGCACGCGCTTTCCCGTAATCGCCAACGCCACGCGGCTCTCTTCTTTATCCGCACCGTTCTGTGAAACAAACACGCGCCCGATTTCAAACAGCCCCACGTCATAATTTTTCCGGCTGATATTATGCCGCAGCGAATGGATCAACCCGGGAAGCAGGGTAGGGCGCAGCACGTCCATGTCCGAGCTCAGCGGATTTGACAGCCCGACTTGTACTTCGGCTTTCACGCCGCATTCTTCGTGCGCGATCAGCGTTTGCCCTTGCGCCTCGTTCAGTCCAAGCCCTGTTAAAAGCCGCCGCGCTTCGGCCGCCGCATCATAAACCGCGTCATACGCATTCGTGCCGATGGATTGCCGCGGGGGCGTGGAGGGAATTTTATCCACGCCATAAAGCCGTCCGATTTCCTCAATCAAATCCACATCGCGCTTCAAATCCACGCGGAACGTGGGAATCCCAAACGTGCATTCGCCCGGGCTTTGGCCCGTGACAACCAGTCCCAGGCTCGTGAGATAAGAAATCTGCACCGCGTGCGAAATCGGGATGCCCAGCAGCGCCGTCGTTTTCAGGAAATGAAGCGTGATTTCCTTTGGCTTGTGCGGCACCGGATAAACATCCACCACGCCGCCGGCCAGTTCGCCGCCCGCCGTCTCCAAAATCAATTGCGCCGCACGCTGGCTCGCCCAATCGCAAATACCTACGTCCGCGCCGCGCTCGAAGCGATAGCTCGATTCACTCCGCAGGCCCAATACCTTGCTCGTGCGTCGGATATTCGTCGGCGCGAAATACGCGCTCTCAATCAACACGTCCTTCGTGCTGTCATTAATCTCCGTGTTCGCGCCGCCCATCACACCCGCCAACGCGATGCCTTTTTGCTCATCGGCAATCAGGAGATTCTCGCCGGTCAGCGTGCGTTCCACGTTATCCAGCGTCTTGAATTTCTCTTTATCCTTCGCGCGGCGGACAACAATCGTCGGCTTGCCGTCGGCGCCTTTAGCGATTAAATGATAATCAAACGCATGCAGCGGCTGGCCGGTCTCCAGCATCACAAAATTTGTCACGTCCACGACGTTATTGATGCTCCGGATGCCCGTCTTTTCCAGCGCCTGCCGCAGCCAGTCCGGGCTGGGGCCGATTTTTACACCTTTAATGACCCGCGCCGTGTATCGCGGACACAGGGCCTCATCTTCGATTTTCACCGAAACCAGGTCCGATACCTTCGCTCCCGCCTCCTTAATGCGTATCTCCGGAACTTTTAATGTGGTTCCAACGACGGCTGCGACTTCCCGTGCAATGCCAATGACACTATTCAGGTCCGGCCGGTTTGGCGTGACTTCCAAATCAAACACCACGTCGCTCCCGCTGCGGCCCATATATTCCGCAAACGGCTGGCCGATCTTCGCATCGGCGGGCAGGATGAGCAGGCCGTCCACCTGGTCCGGCAATCCCAGTTCCTGCGGCGAGCACATCATGCCCTGGCTCGTGATGCCGAAAACTTTCCGTTCCTTGATGACAAACGGCTCCTTATCGCCCGGCTTCATTGGTAGCGCGAAATTCGGCAGGATGAGTGGCACCTTGTCGCCCGGCTTATGGTTTTGCGCCCCGCAGATGATCGTCCGCTCTCCCGTCCCGTCGTTCACCTTGCACATCGAGAGCTTGTCCGAGCCCGGCACCGGGTCGCGCGTCAGGATTTGCGCCACGACGATGCCTTCAAACTCGCCGCCTACCTTGTGGACGCCTTCCACTTCCAGCCCGATCATCGTCAGCCGCTCGACGGCCTCGTCCGGCGACCAGTTGAAATCCACGTATTGTTTCAGCCAATTCAGCGTAACTTTCATGTAATAATTTATTTCGATGGAACAATTCCAGTTCCTTGAGTTCGGGGATCGCCTGCATACATGGCATCCCACCATCGCTTGCCGCCTGCGATAAATTCTTCTAATGCGATTTCGTTACCTTGTGGAGTCTTAATCGTAAAATCTTCGAACCATAGGCAAATATCCAAATGACAAGTTCCCCCATCTTGAAAAAATGAAAGTGAATTTGCCGGATTGCCTTTTTCACGCCAATCAAGGCTTAATTTGTCGAACCAATTGAATTTTTGGGTGTCGAGATTAAAAAACTCCCAGCCATAAATGGGGCACCGGAAACGTTGAACAACTTCAAGCAATTGCTCAATACCAAATTTCTCAACCTTCGCTGCGAGATCGTCCCATCGCCCATGCCGCAATGACGCAGCGATTCGACTGACAGAATTAAATATGAATTGAACTCTTGAATCTTGAGGCGATGGCCCTTCCACGGGTAACGTGAGAACCGCAAACGTTGCTCCTGCCAACTGCCTTTCAGGGCTTGCCTCCATCCCGAGAAGGGTGGCCTCGTTGAGCGCGAGACCGAGCCCTTGAATTTGTTCTTCGGAAAGTTTCATCTTTCGATTCGTTCCACAGCTTAGTCATTAAAACGGAATCGATCGCCCATAGAACCGTTGAAAATTTGGCGCTTTAATTCTTCCAGAGCTGCCTCAAACATGCGCGCACCCATGATAAAACGTTCTTCACCGGTGCGAGACATGATTCTTTGGCGAACCAGTTCGGCGTTTTCTACTGAGGTGTCAGTCATGTAATTTCCTTCCACAAATTAGCAAGATCGAGTTATATCGCAAATCGCAAATGAAAATGTCTTCAAACATTTCCTGAATTCTGGCATCTAATGCTTATGCGACGTATAGCAGTACTCCTGGCCATCGTGTTTTGCCTCGCCCTCACGGCGCGCGCCGCGCATACCCAGGCCACCCTTGTCCTGTCCGATGACACCGCCAAACCCGGTGATACTGTCTGGGCCGGCGTAGACCTGAAAATGGATCCCGGCTGGCATACTTATTGGAAAAACTCTGGCACTGCCGGCCTGCCCACCACCGTCTCATGGAAACTGCCACCCGGCGTAACCGCCGGTGATATCGAATGGCCTCTGCCAGAAAAGATTCCCCCCATCGAAGTCACCACCTACGGCTACAACGACGAAGTCATGCTCCTCGTGCCGCTCAAAATCGGCACCAACGTGCCGCCCGGCCCCATTACCCTTACCGCCAACCTGACTTGGCTCGAATGCAAAGACGTCTGTATTCCTGCCAAACAAACAGTCGAAGCGACTCTGAATATCGGGAAAGAAACAAAACCGTCCTCAAATGCGGCGGCGATTGAGTCGTGGAAGGGTAAAGTCCCGAAAACACTTCCAAACCTGTTCGCCTATGCGTGGTGGTATAGCGCGACAACTAATGACACCCGAAACTTAATAATCCAAATTAGGCTGCCCAAGCCAAACGGCGCGGACTTTTTTCCGGATTCATACGACAATTTTGATATCCAAGCGAAGACAGAATTCCATTTCGACGAATACAGCGATTCTATTATTATTAGTAAAGTCGTTAAAAAATTCTCTGGAGATTGGCCCAAAGAGATAAGCGGTGTCATTGTCATCACCACAAATAATCAAACTTCTGGCTTTAGCGTTCAATTACCAGTCGCCGATGAGGCTGAGGCTGCTCCTGGCAAAACCGTTTCTGCATCTGAGACCGATACAACTCACACAACCAATGAGTCTATCCCGAATTCTACTGGCCAAACCGCTCCATCCCTGGCCCTCATGCTCCTCTACGCTTTCATCGGCGGCCTAATCTTGAACGTCATGCCGTGTGTGTTGCCGGTCATAGCCTTGAAGATTCTCGGCTTTGTCAGTGAGGCCCGCAGTGAACCCCGCCGTGTCCGCAACCTTGGCTTCATCTACGCCCTCGGCGTGCTCGCGTCCTTTTCCGTCCTCGCCATTTTGGTCATTGGCATCAATGCCGCCGGACGCAGGGCAGGGTGGGGGATGCAATTCGGCAACCCGGTCTTTGTCGTTTGCATGACCACACTAATCACGCTCGTTGCCCTGAATCTGTTCGGGGTGTTTGAAGTCGTCCCTGGCGCAAAAGTCATGGATGCTGCGGGCAATCTCGCCTCTCGCCATGGTGCGCTGGGCGCATTTTTTAACGGGCTGCTCGCCACCATCCTGGCTACGCCCTGCACCGCCCCGTATATGGCCACAGCGCTGGGCTTCGCCTTTTCTCAAAGTGCCATTATTATTTTTTTGATCCTCTTGTTCGTGGGCCTCGGCCTTGCCGCGCCGTACGTCTTGTTAAGCTGTAATCCCACGCTCCTTAAATTTTTACCCAAGCCGGGCCCATGGATGGAAAAATTCAAAATCGCCATGGGCTTTCCCATGCTCGCCACCGTCGTCTGGTTGATCAGCATCGCTTCCGGCGAATACGGCGCGCGCGCGATTTGGCTCAGCGTCTTCCTGGTCGTTCTCGCCTTTGCTGCGTGGATTTTTGGCGAATTTGTGCAACGCGGGCACAAGGCCAAAGGACTTGCTATCGCCATTGTTTTAATCCTGCTAGTTTGCGATTACGCCTATGCCCTGGAGGGCCGACTCCGCTGGCGCGAAATGGTAACGGATAATGAATCCACCGCTTCATTATCCGCCAGTGGAGTCACATGGAAGCCATGGAGCCCGGAAGCTATTACCGAAGCCCGTGCGGCGGGCAAGCCCGTCCTCGTGGATTTCACCGCCACCTGGTGCGTGACCTGCAATGCGATTGTGAAGCCCGCGCTGGAAACCTCTGCCGTCGTGGATAAATTGAAGGCACTCGACGCTACTACGCTGTTGGGAGATTACACGCGCACACCGCAAAACATGACCGATGAAATTGCCAAATACGGCAGCGCTGGCGTGCCGCTGGTGTTGATCTATCCTAAAAATCCCAATGCCCCGGCCATTGTCTTGCGCCAACCCGGCCCGCTGGAACTGCCTTCCTCCTACAGTCGCGCTGTTTTGGATGCTTTGGAAAAAGCAGGTGACTAGCTTGGGACAGGCATCTTGCCTGTCACTGGGTAGAGCGAGTCGCCGCTCATCAGCCGTACGACGCCTCGACCCGCGCAGCAACGTCCTTGTAGCTGCCATCCACTTCATAAATCAGCTTTAACTGTTCGATGGATTCCTCTTTCTTGCCCATCGTCTCCAAAACACCGGCGAGATTGTAAATAAAGTCTTTCTTCTCCTCGTCGAAAATGAGCTTTTCCTTGATGGCGTTCTGAAACGCGCGCACAGCAAAATCGTACATCTTCTTTTTGGCGTAGCACTGCGCGAGATAACCCAACGCCGCTAATTTCTTGTGCGGATTCTGCTGCGCTTTTTGGAATTCCTGAATGGCTTCCGTGATCTTGCCCACCTGGAAATAAAGCACGCCCATCTCAAAACGGATCGCCAGGTCCGTGGGATATTTTTCCACACGCCGCTGGCAATCTTCCACCTGGAAATTTAATTTGTCCGCCTTGAGCTTCTCAACCTGCTGCGCATGGTCCGGGGCAAACGGATTGATCTGCTCAATCTGGGCATCGAACTGTTTGACTTTGGTCCGGGTGATCGCCTGTTCGAGTGTGGGATCATTGCCCATCTCTGAATTTTTTACCCGGCCGTAAAGCTCCAGCGCTTTATCGAAATTTTTCTTTTCGGTATAAATTTCCGCCAGCGAACGAACCACTTTTAAATTGTTCGGCTCACTCTCCATTCGCGCTTCATATTCCCGAATGAGCTTGTCATTCACGTCCTCGTTTTTAACCACGCGCTTTTCCTGCTCGAGCAAAACCGCTTCCTGCTTGTTCTTCAGGATGTCGCGGAAGGAACCTTTGCCATCCTGGAGACCTTCGTAACCGCCTTCCGTGAGCGTGGTGCGCGCGGATAAATTTTTGAGCGCCTGGTTCAACTCACCGTTGGTCGGATTTTCCCGGTACAACTCAGCGAGCAGCCGTTCCCCCTTCTTGGGTTCCCCGGCTTCAGCGCAGGCATGGGCAAATTCAATGGCCAGGTCCACATCCTTGGGAGAATTCTTAATGAGTGTGTCGTACGACAAAACAGCCGTGCGCGGCAATTCCAGCGCCTGGGCGGCGTCCACGATGATCTTATGGCCCGCGGAGCTGTTCGGGTCGGTGTTCAGGATTTGCTCGCCAATCGCCATCGCGCCCGCCGGATTGCTGCGGATGATGACCTGGGCTTTGGCCACGAGGGGAGAAGAGCCTGCGCCGCTGAGCATCTTTTTGAAAAAGCCGCCCTTGGCGCCGGCCTTCTTAAACTGTTCCGCGCGCAAAGCTTTGCGGCCTTCAAAAAATCCCGGCTCTTTTTCGAGTACCTGGTTAAAAAGCGCGATCGCATAGTCCCCGTTGTCCCGTTGGGAGGCTTCCTGCGCTTTGGTGTAAAGTGTTCGCGCTTCGCGCGAAATTTCATTGATAGATTTTTCTGCCATGTGTTTCTGTGGTTAAAATCGCCGCATCGCCGTCAAAAATCAACTATTTCCAGCATACCCTCTACCCGCATTGGGCCTTTTGCCGCATCGCGTGGTCAACCAAAACCAGCGCCGTCATCGCCTCAACCATGGGTACCGCCCGTGGCAACACGCAGGGGTCGTGCCGCCCGCGTCCTTTCAGGGTCGTATTTTCCAGTTTTACGTCAACCGTATTTTGCACGTGCATGACCGTGGCCACGGGCTTGAATGCCACGCGGAAATAAATCGTTTGCCCGTTCGAAATACCGCCCTGGATGCCGCCGGAATAGTTCGACGTGGTATAGACTTTATGGCTGCGCGAGCGGAACGGGTCGTTATGTTGCAGGCCGGTCAACAGCGTTCCACCAAAACCGGAGCCGACCTCAAATCCCTTGGAAGCCGGCAGGCTCAACATCGCTTTGGCCAAATCCGCCTCCAACTTGTCAAAAACCGGCTCGCCCCAGCCGGCGGGAACACCGCGGGCAATACCTTCAACCACGCCGCCAACACTGTCTCCCGCCCGCCGCATTTTTTCGACGAGCGCGATCATTTTGTCGGCCACTTTCTTGTCCGGGCAACGCATAATGTTCGACTCAACCTCGGCGAATTTTACCTTATCCGGATTGATTTCAGCCTCAATACGCTGGACCTGCTTGACGTAAGAAAGGATTTCGACGCCAAATTTTTCGCGCAAAATTTTCTTGGCGATAGCCCCGGCCGCAACGCGTCCAATAGTTTCGCGCGCACTCGACCGTCCACCGCCCTGCCAGTTGCGGATGCCGTACTTGGCGACATACGTGAAATCCGCGTGCGACGGGCGAAATTTTTCCTTCATTTCGCTATACGCTTCCGGGCGCGCATCCTCATTCTTCACCCACATACAAATGGGCGTGCCCAGGGTTTTGCCCTCGAAAGTGCCGGACAGGATTTGCACACGATCGAGCTCCTGTCGCGGCGAGACGATTTTAGATTGCCCCGGACGCCGGCGATCGAGGTCAGGTTGGATGTCCGCCTCAGTGAGCTTGAGCCGCGGCGGGCAGCCGTCCACGACCACACCAACCCCACCGCCATGGGATTCACCCCACGTCATAATGCGGAACAAATGCCCGAAAGTGCTTGCCATTCGGTCATTGTGAGGCAAAAAAGCAAAACGGTCAAATACAGGCATAAACCAGCCAAAAGAGCAGACTTCCAACTTGAAACGCGCTGGTTGAAACCTGAAACTGTAGCGAATGAACCGCATTGTCGAAAAGTTCGATCATCTCAAAAAATCAGGTAAAAAAGGCTTTATTGTTTATATCGGGGCAGGGGATCCCAATCTGAAAGCGACCCGCGAACTGGCCCTGGCGTTCGACAAAGCAGGCGTGGACATCCTCGAACTGGGCGTGCCATTCAGCGATCCGCTGGCTGATGGTTTGGTAAACCAACTCGCCGCGCAACGCGGACTGGAATCCGGGACCACGCCGCCCAAAGTTTTGGACACTATAAAATCCATTCGCAAAAATTCGGAAATCCCCATCGTCCTCTACATTTATTTCAACCTGATTCACAAAGTAGGCATGAAACAATTCATCGCTGGCGCGGCCAAGGCGGGTGTGGACGGATTGCTGGTGTTGGATTTGCCGCCGGAGGAATCAGACAATTACGAGGCTCTCATGAAAAAGAACGGCCTGTGCCATATCTATCTGGTGGCACCCACGACGCCCGAAGACCGGATGGAGTTCATCGCCAAACGCGGCAGCGGATTTATCTACTACGTCTCTCGCGAAGGCGTGACGGGGATGCAAAAGCAAATCGCGGCGAACCTCGAATCGCAAATGGCCAAAATGCGCGCGCATACGAAATTGCCCATCGCCGTTGGTTTTGGCGTTTCGAGCCCGGAGCAGGCCAGCCTCGTGGCCCGGGTGGCGGACGCAGTGGTGGTAGGCAGCGCAGTGGTCAATCAAATCGCCGCCCACGGGAAGTCTAAAGACCTGGCGAAGCGCGCCGGCAAGTTTGTGAAATCGCTGGCGGACGCAATCAAAGCCGTTTAATCGCACCTAAGGCGCGAGGCGGTCCAGCTTCCATGAATTATCCGGTTGGCGCGTGTAGCTGAAACGGTCGTGCAACCGGCCCGGGCGTCCCTGCCAAAATTCAACCCGTTCCGGTTTCAGGACGTATCCCCCCCAATTCGGCGGCAAGGGAATCTCACCAGGAAATTTCGCGGACATCTCGTTCCACTTTTTCTCAAGCGTGGCGCGGTCGGGAATGGTGTCGCTTTGATTGGAAGCCCATGCCGCGAGGCGGCTGTCGCGCGGACGCGATTTGAAGTAGGCTTCCGATTCCGCGGCGGATACTTTTGAAACCGTCCCAGCAACGCAGACCTGCCGCTCGAGCGTCTGCCAAAAGAACGTTAGCGCCGCGTTGGGGTTCTCAGCCAGTTCACGCCCTTTGCGGCTGTCGTAATTGGTAAAAAAAATAAAGCCGCGTTCGTCCACGCCCTTCAGCAAAACCGTGCGCGAAGATGGTTTGCCCGCCTTATCGGCTGTGGCCAGGACCATGGCATTCACGTCTCCGGAAGAAAGTTTAGCAACGGCATAGTCAAACCACTTTTGGAATTGCTTAAGCGGGTTCGCGTCTAAATCCGTACGGTCCATGGCGCCGGCGGAATAGTCTCTTCTGATGTCAGCGGGATTCATGCGACGCGCATTTACATGGCGCGAAAAGCAGTCAACCCAAGAAGCAAAATGAAAGCGGCAAAGGCGAGGCGAATGGCGCTACCGACCTTTACCCGCGCCTGCGTAGCGGTCATGTAATTCAGAAAATCGCGCAACCGCCACGGCGCGAGGGTCAGCCAAATTCCCGCAATCACCAAAAGATAAGCCCACACCTGGATGACGTAGACCCAGGGTGTTTCCCCCAAATGAGGACGGCCCGTGTCCAGCATTTGCTTGGCGAGCAACAGGAAAACCACGGCCAGGCCGCGCACCGCCAGGAAATCCTGGACGTAAAAACAGGACAAAATCCCCACCGCCGCAAACAGGGCCATCATGGCATTTTTATAAGCGGCGAAATCAGCGACGGGTTCGGTTTCCACATTCCACACGAACCACGCGGTGCCCAGGAGCATCAGGAAAATTCCCACGGGAAGGTTCCGGGGAAAACCGCGAACTGAAGCGACAAACTTTTGCGGATTGGCGAAGGCGTAAACTTGCGGCAGCCCAAAGCCGATTCCGAGCAGGATTGCCAGAAGCGACAGTTTCATTCCAGGAGCTTACGAGCCTTTTTCGAGCTTGGCGAGCAATTCGTCGTTCGTCTTGTGCTTTTTGAGCGCAGCCACGAGCGTGTCCATGGCTTCAATCGGGTTCAAATCCACCATCGTGCGGCGGAGCTTGCGAACGGCCTCGATTTGCTTGGGATTAAAAAGTTTTTCCTCTTTGCGCGTGCCGCTCTTGGGAATATCAATGGCCGGGAACAGCCGGCGATCGGAAAGCTTGCGGTCGAGAATCAATTCCATGTTACCGGTGCCTTTGAATTCCTGGAAAATGAGTTCGTCCATGCGTGAACCGGTCTCGATCAGCGCCGTCGCGAGAATGGTCAGCGAGCCGCCGTTTTCGATCTTACGGGCGGAGGCGAACATCTTGCGCGGAATTTCCAATGCGCGGGCGTCCACGCCGCCGGTCATCGTACGGCCGCTGCCACCATGCACGCTGTTGTAAGCGCGGGCGATGCGGGTGAGCGAATCCATGAGAACGAATACGTCCTTGCCGCTCTCAACCATGCGACGGCAGCGTTCCACGGTAAAACGCGAGAGACGGACATGCGTTTCCAAATCCATGTCGTTCGAGGACGCCACCACTTCGGCTTTGACCGAGCGTTGAAAATCAGTGACTTCCTCCGGGCGCTCATCAATGAGCAGCACCAGCGCAAACACCTCCGGATGATTGGTCGTAACGGCGTTGCAAATTTGCTTGAGGATCGTCGTTTTGCCCGTGCGCGGCGGCGCGACGATAAGACCGCGCGTGCCTTTGCCAATTGGCGTCACGAGATCAATCACGCGCGTCTCGATCAAATCCGGCTTGGTCTCCAGGTTAAATTTTTCGATGGGATCAATCGTCGTGAGGTTCTCAAAGCGGACGGCCTTGGTGTATTCCTCAAACGGCATCGAGTTGACTTTATCCACCGCCTTGAGTTGCGGACTGGTGCCGCGATGCGGCGGCTGCGTCGGACCTTCAATGAAACTGCCCTCGCGCAAAAAGCTGCGGCGGATCGTGTCCGGCGTAACGAAAATATCACTCGGCTTGGGGTGATAATGATTTTGCGCCGTGCGCAAAAATCCGAACCCCTTCTCGGAAATTTCGAGATAGCCTGAACCGTAATTGGCAGGCTTTTCGCCGTTGTTTTCTGAATTACTCATATTTTGTAACTTCGAAGGTGAATACCCTAACTATTTTTGAAATCGTGAACGTGGGAAGCAATTCCGATGCCCGGAACTCTTAAAACCTTCGACGCTTATTAACTACACTTAAACGCCCCCTGGCGCAAGTATTATTTTTAATTGTCAAACTTTTCCGTCCTGTAACCTGCGTATTTCGAGACAGTAATGCCTGAAACCGTCCAATTATCCTCCCACTTCAGCACGGGCTTCCGCAGCCAGCGGCGTGCTCAAATAACGTTCGCCTGTGGATGGAGCAATAGTCACGATTATTTTCCCTTTATTTTCAGGGCGTTTGGCGACTTCAATCGCCGCCACCACATTAGCACCCGAGGAAATACCGCACAAAATACCTTCTTCCTTGGCCAGCCGGCGGGCCATCGCGAAGGCGTCGTCATTGCTCACCTGGACGCATTCGCTGATGAGCGAGTTTCCTTTGTCATCCTTCAAATGCAGGTTTTGCGGCACGAAACCAGCACCCGTGCCTTGAATTTTGTGGGGACCCGGTTTAACCGGCTGGCCCGCGAGCGTCTGCGAAATAACCGGGGAATCCTTCGGCTCAACCGCGATAGCCTGGAACGACGGCTTCTTCGGCTTGATGACTTCGACCACCCCAGTGATGGTGCCGCCGGTGCCGACCGCCGCGACTAAAATGTCAATTTTCCCATCCGTATCGTCCCAAAGTTCAACGGCCGTGGTATGACGATGAATGGCCGGGTTCGCGGGATTATTAAATTGCTGCGGGATCCAGGAATTGGGCGTTTCCTTGGCCAGCGCTTCTGCGCGGGCAATGGCGCCTTTCATGCCTTCCGCGCCGGGCGTCAAAACCAGCTTCGCGCCGAGCATGGCCAGCAGCGTGCGGCGTTCGAGAGACATCGTCTCGGGCATGGTCAAAATCAGTTTATAACCTTTGGCCGCCGCGACGAAGGCCAGGGCGATGCCCGTGTTGCCGCTGGTTGGCTCGATGATGACGGTGTCTTTTTTCAGTATGCCGCGACGTTCCGCATCCTCAATCATCGCCATGCCGATACGGTCTTTGACGCTGGAGAGCGGATTGAAAAATTCGCATTTGAGCAGGACGGTGGCCGACAAACCTTCGGTGACTTTGTTTAATTTGACGAGCGGCGTGCGCCCAACGGTTTCAACGATATTATTGTAAATGCGTCCCATAAGCTCTTTGGTTATTTTTGGTAACAGTGCGCGGAACGAAGGCGCGGAGCAAGCATTTTCTTATCGCATGAATCGTTATCTTCGCTCTTGCAGAGTTTAAAGGTGGCAGGCAGCTTGGAATGGTTATCAAAACTCAAATCAGCACCCTAAACTAAAAACATTATGAAAAAGCTATTGGCCTGTTCGCTACTCGCAGCGCTCGCGCTGGCGAGCGGTTGTAATAAATCCCAATCTTCGGCTGCCTCCGCCGGTGACGATTCCGATGGATCGTCCAAAGGTGATTTGATTGCCAAAATAGATAAGCACGGCGATGAGATCATGGCGTCCTCGACCAAGGGCGAAGCACGCGAATGGATGAAACAGCCCAAGCATATTTTCTTCAAGGCCGACCCAAAAGTCGTGGCGCAGTTCGTGGAGGATTTTTATCAGGCCGGTGCCACGCAGGTTTATATTGCGGACATCGAAGAAGAAGAAGGCAACCAATATGGCGAATCACTGCTCATCGTATTGCCCACAGATCCCGCTGCCCGCGCCAAACTGTTCCAGGTCGAAGCCCGCGCCGATACGCAGTTTGAAGACGACCCGGTCACCGACCAGGGACAGAAGTATCTTTATAATGGATTGGATTAAAGCGACCATTCGAACGCCAGATAAGCGTCAATTAAACAGAAAAATTAAGCCAGCCATGAAAGAATTCATATGCCCTTACCGGTTGCATCGGCTGGCTTATTTCTGGCGCTTGTTAGTGGCAAACACCGTGTTGTATTATCTCTATTCCTGCAGTACAACAACGTACGCCGTGATATGGTGGGCATTAATCGTTATTGTTACCATTTACGGGCTGCTTTTCATAGTCCTGCCCAGAATTCGTGATATCGGGCTCGGTCGAGGATGGATTTTGGCCCTATTTATTCCGTTCGTCGGGTTCATATTCGGCATCGTTTTATTACTCAGAGCACCGGTTTTTTTACCAAACCATCCTGGCACTGAACCTCAGCCAACTTAAAAGAATTATGGGCGTAAGGCTTCGATGCATCCTGGAGCAGCCGGTTTCCGGCTTGCCGTATATGGAAGGCAAAGCGCTGGCGATGGGGTATTGTAGCGACGCCTCCGCGAGGGCAGGGGATGGGCACCCGGATATCATTGCGATCGATTTTAAAAGCGGGCAAACCCGCCCGGCCGCACCCGCGCCGCCGCCGGGTGAATCTATACTTTCGACACTCGACGAATTTATCGCCGGTGATGGCGCAGTCCAATGGCATGATACAGCGCCTGGGCTGGTCGCGGTCAGAAAGATTCTCGCGAAGCTGCGTCACGGCGCGAAGATCACCGCAACGCCGGATTTTGAGTTCGCCGATAGCGATGAGGAATTGACCGAGGACGTTCGCTTCGATTTGGAGGAACTGGAAAAAATCCTCATCGCCGCTCAAAAAGCAAACACGCGGTTTTATTTGGCGTTTGATGTTTAAGATTATGAACGGACCCACAGTAACACCATCCATTGCCTATCACGATCCCAGGCGAGGCATCAAGTGGCTGACCGATGTCCTTGGCCTGCGGCTGAAATCGCTCTACGAAACGCCCGACGGCCAGGTGGCATTTGCCGAACTGGTATGGCGCACGGGAATGGTTTTCGTTTCCGGGCGTCCACCGGCGGACAATCCTTGGTCAAAGATGGGCATTGCTTCCATTTCGCTTGTCGCTGAAAACGCAGAGGTGGTCAGCAAAGCCTTTCAACGCGCGAAGTCTGCCGGAGCGGATGTCGTGCGTGAAATGCATGTAGCGAAGACACCAGCCTTTCCCGATGGTGGCACGCAGTTTGATTTGCGAGACCCCGAAGGCAACCTTTGGACCATCGGGACATTTCAACCAAAGATTGAGTCATAGTGGGACAGGCATCTTGCCTGTCTGTGTCCTTCTCATCATCATACTCATCCTCAGAGCGTCCACTTTGCGCCTTAATGCCTGAGCGCCTTCGCGTTAAATCCCCACATAAAACGGCATCGTCTATGCTATTTAGGCGGTCACCATGAAGTTCGATTATCAGGATTACGTTAAGAACGGGGCCTGGAAAAACTATTCCATCAGGCCGGATCCTGAATTATCCATGGCAGAGAAAAGGCGGTTCATCGTCTTTGCCTATTTGGGGGCGATGTTACTTGCTTTTATTATTGGTTATTGGTCACACGAATTTTTGACCTCCTTCATCATGGCCCATGTCGTCGCCATTTGTTTGTATGCCAAAGCCTTTCCCGTCCGCTGCCCGGAATGCGAGGGCAAGGTAATCACGCGCATCGTGGATGACGAGGAACTGCCGGACGAGTGCTATCACTACTGCCACGACTGCCCTCAGTGCCAAATTTCGTGGGAAACTAAAACCTATCGGCGTTCGTCTTCGTAGCTTCCGAAAGTGGAAGATAACCTCTGTACAATCAAGACATTTCAACCTAGAGTTAAATAAAGTATGAGGCTGATTCTTCTAACGCTTTTGGTTTTTCTAGCGATTAGTTCACAATCTAAGGCTGCGCCCGATGAAAATAAACTTCCCCCAGATGCTGCCAACGCACTTCATTCAGCCAAGGAAGTTATTCTTTACTCATTAGAACCATGGAGTATTCCGGCCAAAAACGACAAGACTCTTGAACATTTCAAAATTCTCGGGCAAACCACACTTGCAGACAAGCAGGCGTCAATTGCAATCGCTGAATTTAAATCGGCAATCCTCAAGAAAAGACGCGGAGTTGTCATCTTCTGCTTCGATCCTCGTCATGCTATCAGGGTCGATTCCGGAGGTCATACTTGCGATTTCCTGTTATGCTACACGTGCGGCTATCTCTATGTTTATTGTGACGGCAAGAATACGGCGGAGCTTGATGCGGGTGGTTCGCCTAAGGTTTTAAACGCACTTTTAACGGATGCCAACATTCCTCTGTCGAAAAGCGGTCAGTGAAAACGCAAAGCTGGCCGCGACCGCGACCAGTTTCATTCTTTCGTCCCTGCGGGACTTGAATTGGTTTGGCACGCACTTACCCGGCCATAAATGGCTGGGCTATTTTCAGCAGAATTAATTAGAGCCTCCTGACGTCGGGCTCTACGACACAAAATTACACAAAAATCGTCTGATCGCGGCTGGGACCAACCGACGCAATATACAATCTCGCATTGCTGAGTTCTGCAATGGCCTTCAAATACGCGCGCGCTTTCGCGGGGAGTTGTTTCCACGTGCGGCATTTATCCGTGGGCGTGCCCCAACCCTCAAATTCCACATAGATGGGCTGGCACTCGGCAAGCGCCTGGGCGTCATTGGGGACGAAATCGTAACGCGATTTGCCGTGTTGATAAGCGATGCAAACCTTGATGCTTTCCAGCGTGTCGAGACCGTCGAGATTCGTCACCGCCAGGTCATCAATGCCATTCACGATGGCCGCATGGCGCGTGGCCACGGAATCGAACCACCCGCAACGGCGTGCGCGACCGGTCGTGGCGCCGAACTCGCGGCCCATGCCGTGCAACAAATCAGAAATCTCCTGGTTCTCCGTGGGCAGGGGACCCTCGCCCACGCGCGTGGTATACGCCTTCATGACGCCCACCACGCGATCCATGCGATGCGGCGGCACGCCGGAGCCGGTGCAGGCGCCGCCAGCCGTGGTGTTCGATGACGTCACAAACGGATACGTGCCGTGGTCAATGTCCAGGAACGTTCCCTGCGCGCCTTCGAAAAGGATGTCCGCATTCTTGCGCATGGCGTTGTGCAGCAAGACAACTGTGTTTTGGACGAACGGCTTTAGATATTTTCCGGCGGCGTTGTATTCCGCGAAAACTTTTTTGAACGAAAGCGGCTTCGCACCCAGGGAAGCGAGCACCGCGTTGTTTTCCTTGATGCGCAGAGAAAGCTTTTCTTCGAGGCGGACAGGGTCAACCAGGTCGTTCACGCGCAGACCCACGCGCGCGGCTTTATCGCCATAAGCGGGGCCGATACCGCGCTTGGTCGTGCCGATTTTATTTTTACCCTTGATGACTTCGCGCTGGGCGTCGAGCTCGCGGTGATAGGGAAAAACGACATGCGCCGTTTCGCTGAGCACAAAACTGTCCGGGGTCGTCTTGACGCCGAGCTTTTTCAGGCCTTCGATTTCCTCCACGAGACCGAGCGGATCCACCACCACACCGTTACCGATGACACAAAGCTTCTTTTTGCGAAGGATTCCGGAAGGAACGAGGTGAAGGACGTATTTCTTTTTGCCAATAAAGACCGTGTGCCCGGCGTTGTTGCCGCCGGCGTAGCGAACGACGATGTCCGCTTCTTCCGTCAGGACGTCAATGATTTTGCCTTTACCTTCATCGCCCCATTGGGCGCCAACCAGAATTGTGTTCATATTTTTCTAACGCCAACCGTAGCAATAAAAATCCCCGAACAGGTGTTCGGGGCAAAGCGCGTGGTCTTTGCCGGAAGAAAGTAGGAATAACAGGGCAGGGTGTCAATGCTGCAAAAGCCAAAACGCAAAGCCGTAGAGGCCAACGGCCTCAACTATAGTAGCCGGGGGCATCGCCCCCGGATAATGAGTCCAAATTTTATGCGCCCTGTAGGGGCGCTCCAATTTCAGGATGCCTTGCGGATTTTATTTTTGACCTTTTTCGTTGTTCAATGATTAGTATCTCCCCCAATCAAAGGAGCGTCTCTGTCCGTATCAGTTTCAATATGTTCTGGATTTTTCTCCAGATCACTGCAAAGGAAACCAAACATGAGCAGGCCGAAGACTGGAACAAGCAATATAACAGACCAAAATATTCGGGGAATTATGGACATCCGCCGTTTCTGATTCCAAAGCCGGACTATCAACCAAATAGCCAAAGCTTCAAACACGCTTAAACAAACGATTGAAATAATGTTAGTAAGCATGACTGGTTAACAACATACCTCCCAGCCTTTGTAAATCAAGCCTACCCACTCCAACCCCTTCCATATATCAGCCTTAACTCCTTTGCTTCGTGAACAACTAGGAGTCAAGTTTCTGTTCCACCCTAAACGTTCTCTGCTAAAATAGCCGCTGCGCTCTTTGACATATGACGGAAGGGATTGGCCACAGAGGTTATATTTTTGTCTCTGTGTTCTCGGTGACTCTGTGGCAAAAACGAGAAAGGTAAATTAACCCAAATCAACCCTTCAGTCAGAAATGCAAACCAAAACCAAACAGAAACAAACCGAAAATTGAAGACGGGGAAGGACGTCCGGAGGTTAAAAGGTCGAAATTGCGAAACGAACCCAATGGGCCACGCGGCGGAAGATTCGGAAGGCTACAGAAGCCTATGGAAGGGGTGGGGGGTGTTCAAATGATGAATGGCCGACAAAACAATTCGTGTTAATTCGTGCAATTCGTGTGAAAGCCCGTTATTTTAGCCCGAATTAATATGATTTTACGCCGGTACTTTTCCGGGGCGGTTCGCGAGGCGGTGGCTATGCGCAAACACGTCCAGCGCCTGCTTGATGCCCAGCGCGATTTGCTGTCCCCGCAGGCCATTGATGCAGTGCAGGTAAAAATCAACGAACTGGAAGCCGCCGTCAAAGATGGCGCCAATGACGGCATCATTCGGAACAAAACCGAAGAGCTGCAATTCGCCGGCGAGAAATCGCTCAAACCGTATCCCAACGCCGTCTGGCGCGAGAACGTCGAAGTCCTGCTGGTGGCCATCGCCGTGGCCATGGGCATCCGCACGTTTTTCCTGCAGCCGTTCAAGATTCCCACCGGCTCCATGCAGCCGACGCTGTTTGGCATCACTTCCACGCCTGATTTCAACATCATTACCCGCTTTCGCCAATCGGATGGCTTCAGCTATCTGAGCGAGGAGGATAAAGCCCGGCTCGAGAAAGACGCCCAGGTGCAGGAAAAAGCGCAAAACGATATCGTGATTCCCAGCGGCCTGGAACGGTTCAAGGAATGGATTCACGGAATTTCGTATATTCACTGGGTCGCTCCCGAAGATGGCAGCGTGGATGTGGTCCAGCCTCCCTGGCCAGGCGCGATTTTTAACCTCTATCAGCGGATCGAATTCGCCGGCAAATGGTACACCATCCTGTTTCCCCCGGATTGCGGCGAAGAACCATTGGATTTTCGCGCCGGTATTAAACTGAATCCTGCGCGGGTCTATCACAAAGGCGACGACGTCATCAAGCTGCGTGTCCAGGCCGGCGACCATTTGTTCGTAGACCGTCTGACGTATAATTTTCGCCCGCCCAACCGTGGGGATATTGTTGTTTTCGAAACCGCCGGAATTACCTCGCTCCAGGCTGACCAGCAAAACACCTTCTATATCAAGCGCCTTGTGGGCCTGGGCGGCGATCATCTGGCTTTGAAACAGGATTATACGGTGACCGACCTGCCGTTCTACATCCAATGGTCGCTGGGCCAGAAGGAAGTGCCGGTGGGCCATCTGGTCGTCAACGACCAGGATATCACGACCAACAATCCGCACTTTGCCAATTTGTACTCGTTTTCCAATCCACCGAAAGGCGCGACCGAGCTCAACTATGTTGAAAATACCTATCTCGGTCATGCCATGATTAAGGCGCTGGCGCCCGGCGATGAAGCGGACGTCGAACCGCATCATCTTTTTGTGATGGGCGACAATACCTTCAATAGCTCCGACTCGCGTTTTTGGGGGTATTTTCCGGCGACCAATGTCATCGGCAGATCATTCTTCGTTTACTGGCCGATTTCAAAACGATGGGGTTTGGACGGCCAATAGCGTTTCGATGAACCCCAGGGAAACAGTCTTAATCACCGGCGCCTCGTCGGGAATTGGTCTTGAACTGGCCAAATGTTTCGCCGCGGAAGGCAGCCGACTGGTCCTGGTGGCCCGCAACCGGGATGCCCTCGAGAAGCTTGCAGAGGAACTGCGTCAAAAGAACCAAATAGAAACCGTCGTTTTGCCTGCTGACTTGAGCCTGCCGGAAGCTCCGAAGCAAATCTTCGAAAGCCTGGCCGCCCAAAAAATCCCCGTGGATGTGCTGGTCAACAACGCCGGGTTCGGTCTGCACGGGAAATTCCTGGAAATGTCCCTCCAGCGGCAGCTTGAGATTATCAAAGTCAATGTCAACGCCCTGGTCGAGCTTACGGGCCTTTTCCTGCCCGAAATGACCAAACGAAGGGCAGGGGGCATACTCAATGTTGGCTCGGTCGCCGGATTCGTCCCGGGGCCAAATTTGGCGGTTTATTACGCTTCCAAAGCCTTCGTCCAGTCGTTTTCCGAGGCCATGGCTGAAGAATTGGACGGCACGGGCGTTTCGGTCACGGTCCTCTGCCCCGGCCCCACTGAAACCAATTTCGGGACGGTCGCCCGGGGCCAAAAGAAACGGGTTGCCCAAACCAAGAAAATGACCGCGGAGGAAGTCGCCCAAATCGGCCACCAGGCATTTCGTAATAAAACGGTCATTTCAGTACCCGGCCTGCAAAACAAGGCCATGATCATGCTTACCCGGGTAACGCCTCGCAGCACAGTCCGCCGCATCGTTAAGAAGTACAATACGTTTAAGGATTAAAAGGCCGTTGAAACGTTGAATGGTTAAAACGTTGAATCGGCCGACCAGAGACGGCTCACGAGACTTCCGGGACGCTAAAACCCCATCAAAACCGAAGCTAATAACCCGCCTAAAAGTGCATTGGTATGTCCCCAAAGTGGTATTGCAGATTTCCAGCCGGAATGGGAAAATTGCAATGTGATTACCATGCAAACTTTAACTATAGGTTTGGTGTCGTCTGGTGCCGCCAACGCTCATGCTTGCGGCAAGTCCTTGATCCTGCCCCATTTTCGCCCCAGTAATAATAGTTAGACAATGTTTGTTATATTTAATTAAATTGTCCTTTCCTTTTGGCAATTAAACAGCTAAATAATATGACGATGAGGTTAATAGCTCTTATTGTTCTGGCAGCCGCTTGCGCTTTTGTGTCCCCGGCGCATGCGATGGATCGTTGGTCTGCTTTGTCCATGCTCGAAAGCGGTAATGACGACCAGGCTATAGGAACCTGTGGCGAAATTTCCCGTTACCAGATCCGGCCGTACCTTTGGCCGGGCGGAAATCCGTTAAATGCCCATGAGGCCTTAAAGGTGGCCAAAAACATCATGCATACCCGGATCACCAAATTTGAGGCCAGCCATCACCGTGAGCCTACAGATTTCGAGTTTTATGTACTTTGGAATGCGCCCCAGGAAGTCAACCATCCGAAACGGGTCGTGGCCGAACGGGCGCACCGGTTTGCCAACCTGGTCCAGAAGCCGGACCTCAATGTGGCATACCGTTAGAGTTTCTGGCCGTTTCGTAGATCTTCAGGTATTCGCCAACCGTTCGGTCCCACGATAAATCGGTTTTCATGGCGTTCCGGAGGTACCGGCGCAACAATTCCGGCTGCTCGTACAAGGCCAGCGCCTTGCGGATAGCCCGGGCAAAGGCGCGAGCTGAATATTCTGAAAATTTGATCCCATTTGCGCCGGTTTTGCTTTCGGTGAAATCCACCACACTATCATCCAGGCCGCCGGTGGCCCGGACAATGGGAATTGTCCCATAACGCAGGCTGTACATCTGGTTCAATCCACTGGGCTCGTACCGCGACGGCATCAGGTAAAAGTCGCATCCGGCCTCGATGCGATGCGCTAGCTCCTCATTATAACCGAAGCAGGCGACCACCTTGTTCGGGAACCGCCGCGCCAATTCATGATACCCGTGCTCATAGGTCGGTGAGCCGCTCCCGAGCAGCACAAATTGCATGTCCGCGTTTAACATTTCCTCCAGGGCCGCCAGTTGGATATCAATGCCTTTTTGTTCTGCCAGGCGCGAAATGGTCCCGAATAACGGCGCGTTTGTGACCGCCAGCCCCAGCTCCTTTTGCAATTCCGTTTTGTTCGCCTTTTTCCCCGCCATCTTCGTAATTGAATATGTGGCTTTTAATAACGGATCCGTCATGGGATTCCATTCCTCGTAATCCACGCCGTTAAGGACTCCGACGAGCCGGTCCTGACGCTTCCTCAAAAGGCCGTCCAGGCCGCAGCCGTATTCTTCGGTTAAAATTTCCCGGGCGTAACGCGGGCTAACGGTCGTAATCAGGTCGGCCAGCGCAATGCCTGATTTGAGGCAATTCATGCGCCCGAAATATTCGGACGTTTCCGTGGTGTAAAATTCGCCGGGCAGGTTGGTCAGTCCAAACGCTTCGCGGGGAAAAACGCCCTGGTACGCCAGGTTGTGAATCGTCAGGCACGTCGCCGGCGGGTTCCCCCACCCTTCGCGCGCCTTCTGGTCCAGTACCAGGGCCGGCACCATGCCCGTTTGCCAGTCGTGCACATGGATCACGTCCGGCCGCCACGGCAAATAACGCGCCAAATGCGCCACGCATTTCGAAAAGAAAATGAACCGTTCGGCGTTGTCGGCGTAAGAAATATTGTTCTCCGTGTAAAATCCGGCCCGGTCATAAAACTGCGGTTGACGGATGAAATAAACCTTCAGGTTGGGTTCCAGTTCGAGCGAAAATAATTCCGCCTGGACGCGCTGTGTGCCCAGGGGCAGGTCAAACCACCAGTCCTCCCGGCGAAGATTGGGATGTTGTTCCGCGATTCCACGATACAGGGGCGTTACGATACGCGCCTGGTGCCCCGCGTGCGCCAGCGTCTTGGCCAGCGCGCCCACCATATCGGCCAGCCCGCCGGTTTTTGAGTAAGGATAGACTTCGCTGCTGGCGAGCAAGATATTCATTTAAGAATCGGGACCCTTAGACTTATGTCTCCTCACGCCGTAATTTTATCAGTTTTCAAGTACGGCTGCAGCGGCGCCGGTATCAAAACGCTCCCGTCCGCCTGCTGGCAGGTTTCAATCAGCGCAACGAACAACCGTGCCAGTGCGGTGCCGCTGCCGTTCAGGATATGGGGGAATTTATTGTCTCCCGCCTCCGTCTTGAAACGCAAATTCATCCGGCGCGCCTGGAAATCTTCGCAATTCGAACAGCTCGAAACTTCGAGGTAACTCCCCTGCCCCGGCGCCCAGACCTCGATATCATACGTCTTCGCGCTGCCAAATCCCATGTCGCCCGTGCAGAGCATAATCACGCGGTAATGCAGCCCGAGCAGTTGCAAAACTTTCTCGGCATTTGCCACCATTTTTTCGAGTTCATCGTAGCCATTTTCCGGCTTCACGATTTTAATGAGCTCCACCTTGTCGAACTGGTGCACGCGAATCATTCCCCGTGTACCCACGCCCGCCGCTCCTGCTTCCCCGCGGAAACACGGCGAATAGGCACAATAGTTAATCGGCAAGGTCTTTTCAGGCAGGATTTCCTCGCGATGAATATTGGCCACGGGCGTTTCCGCTGTGGGCACCAGATAAAGCTTGCCGAGTTTTTCCTTATCGTCGCCTTCAGCCACGCCGTAATACTGGTCTTTAAACTTGGGAAACTGGCCCACGCCTTCGAGGCATTGCGGCCCGACGATGAATGGCGGAGAAACTTCGGTATAACCATGCTGCCCGATGTGCAAATCCAGCAGGAATTGAATCAGCGCCCGTTCCAGGCGCGCGCCCCAATTGGTGTAGAGCAGAAAGCCCGCACCGGAAAGTTTCGTGGCACGCGCAAAATCCACCAGCTTCAGGCTCTCGCAAAGCTCCACATGCGATTTTGGCTTAAATTCGTAATTGGGCTTTCCACCATGGACACGCACGACTGGATTGTCCTCCGCCGTTTTCCCAATCTTGACCGACTCATGCGGCAGGTTGGGCAATTGCAGCATCAGCGCATCGCGCTCGGCATCTACCGTCGCCACGCGCTTGTCCAGGGCAGAAATTTTATCGCCTAATTCACGGGTCTCGGTCTTCTTGGCTTCCGCCTCGGCGACCTTCTTTTGACCCATCAGCGCGCCGATTTCCTTGGAAACCTTGTTACGCTGGGCTTTCAGCGATTCCAGTTCACTTAAGGTAGCGCGCCGTTGCTCGTCCAATTCCAGCACCTGCCCAATGCGGGCGTCATCCCCTGCCCCGCGCGTGGCCAGGCGTTCACGGACAAAGTCAGGCTTTTCCCGGATCAATTTGATGTCGAGCATCCGGAATTATTAAAAATAAATGCTCCAGCGGCAAGGCGGAAGGGTTTGATTTCAACCACGGATTGACAGTCTGATCTTTTCCAATTTTAGTTCTTCACTTCGTTCCTGAAAAAATTCGCCACCCCGGGGAGGTTATCAGTATTGATTAGGTCGACGCCAGCGGTATGCAACGTCTGCCAGGTATTCAAATTATCCGGCGCGCCCCAAAAACGGACGAGCCGCCCTTGTTCATGCGCCTGTTTGACCACTGATTGCAGATACTCGAGCTCCGTGGGAGGCATGGTGCCTTTCCCCTTCCAATGAAAATATTTCTTCCAATTCGCGCTGATCCATGGAACCAGGAGGGGTGATGGATTCTTTGCCAAATCGTCAATTTGGCCATCGATCGCAGCGTAGCGAATCGTTTCGCCCGCAAACATGTTCTCGTCGCGATCTCCCGTGATGATGACAATGATGGCATTTGACTGTTTGGTTTCACCGCCGGATGGCGTTTGGCGGAAGGTAACCAGCATGTCAGAATAATTCGTTAGCGTATCGTGCAGGACGGGATATATCACCTTCCAACTTTGTTTAAGATCAATCAGTAACGTAAACTCCGGGCCGTTCGTATAAACCCGTCCGCCGTTTGCCTTGACCCGTTCGCGCAAAGGATCCAGATAAAGCCGCTGCAAGGTCTTTTCCGGGGTAGTCTCAGACGGCGTATGTGCGACGAGGAGTTTTCCGTTCACCAGCGAAATATCCGCCTCCACGCTGCAAAAGCCATTGGTCAGGGCATCGAACAGCGGGTGGGTATGCTCGTAGTCATTATGCGCATGGGCTTGCGTGATCAGGAATTGCGGATTATCACCAAACGCCTGGCTAGCCGTCAAAATGACGGAAAATAAAACGGCCGCTATTCGCAATTTTTTTAGAGTATTTTTCATAAAGAACTCAGTTCGGATAGGTGTGAGTCCCGTGTGAAATCATCCAGTTCATATCCACCGGATTGCCGACGGTCGCGGTATAAGCATTGCCGGTGGGATTTCTAACCGTATTTGAATTCAGCCACTTATGAAGTTCTCCGTGGCCGTCCGCAAACCCGAAGGTGCCACACCGATTATGATATGAACCCGGCAGGTCATTCCATACGGAAGGCTTGTTGAAAGTGATGAAATAAAGACTGCCGTCATTGATGGAATCCGAAAACTCGTCGGCAAACACAAATAAATCCGAAGCCTTAGGGCCAGGATTTTGCTGGATATCGCTCATTTTACTATAGCTGTAATACGCTGCGCCATTCTCGAAGCCATCCCAGTTTTCGTTGCGTGGACATCCTGCAGCCTTTTTTTCATTGTCATAGGCACCTCCCTCGATAAAGGCGTTCATCGACACGCTCCGCACCCGATCCATTGAACGGCCGGAAATGATGCATCGCCACCGGTCCGAGGGACATTTGAAAATCCCGGTCACACCCGAATCATAAGGGGCCAGCAATGTCTGTTTCAAATAACTGACGTTCGTGTTGTCAGTGGTGTTGGGAGCCACCGACAACACCCCTTCCATCCATGCCCGGTTCGTCTGCGTGGAAGACTCTTTCACGTTAGGCGGCATGTTGTCGTTGGAGTCACCCAGATACAGGAGCCATGCCAATGCCAATTGTTTTTTGTTGGACACGCACTCAATGCCAAGCGCCCGCTGGCTGGCCGATGACAGCGCCGGCAGCAGCACCGCTGCCAGGATTGCGATGATCGCAATGACCACCAATAATTCAATCAGCGTGAAAGCTCGCACGCACGATGGCGGCTTTACAGTTAGTTTTTTCATGAGGTGCTCTCGAACGATTATTTGGAATAAAACAACCGGTAGAACACGGCTTTATTCGACGGATTGATGGTAATCATCATCTGGTTGGTCGTGCTGGATCCGCCGATTGTCACCCAATTGGTTCCCAGGCTGTTGGTCTGGGCTTGCAATTGCCAGCCCGTATGATCTGCGGGCCACGAAAGGGTCATTTGGTTATTCACGACCGAGAATACGAGGTTGGTCGTGCCGGTATTGACAATCAGGCCGGCGCCGGCCCTGTATTGCGTGGTGATTTGATTCGGCGAGAGGGCGTAATTATAGATAGCGACATTATTCATGAGGCCCTGGAACTGGTTATCACCCGGGGTGGCCACGCTGGTGGAACGCGAGCCGATCATCAACGGTGCCGCCGCGATATTGAACACGCCCGCCAGCGGCGGGATACGCACGCTCCCCGCCAGTTTTCCGTCCACATACAACAATACGTTGCTGTTGGCTTCATCACATACCCCGACCAGGAAGTGCCAGCCCGTGTTCTGCGCGTTGATCGTGCTGTTGGCGTCATACGCCGTATTGGCCGCCGAATGCACTTCCAACCGGAAATCCTCGCCGGACGCGCCTTCATCCAGCGTCGCTTCGGCCGAGCCTTTGCTGCCGAAATATCCCTTGGCCACAATCCCCGCTCCGTGCGTGTCTGTCGGTTTGTAACCCAATCCGTTCACCCAGGCCTCAATGGTAAACTCGGCGTTGCTGCCGGCCGGCACGCTAAAATCAATGTTCGTCCCGATCTGAGCGGCAAAAGAGCCGGTGGTCGTAAACGATCCAAAGAGCGCCGCGGTCGTCGCCGGATCGGTATTGGTATTGTAGCCGGTCTGGCCCAGGATGGTGTTGGCATAGATGCCGTTATTGCCGCCGGCATAATCCAGCGCCAGAACCCCCGGATTGCCGTCGTTGTTCCCGTCATCTGTTTCGCTCAACGGCCAATAGGCCACCGGGTTCAGGGCCAGTACGGATTGCGGGAAGGGAGCCGTGGGCGCGGCCACATACGTCACCGACCAGACCATGCTGGTCGTGACGCCGGCGATGTTGCTGGCCACACAGTAGAAGTTCGTCGGGCTGTTCAGTTGCGCGCCAATCAACTGGTAAGCGGCATTGGTCGCGTTCGCGACACTGACGCCATTGGCGAACCAGGCATAGGATACAGGCTCGCCGACCGGACTCGTGGCGCTGACCGAAAATACCGGGCTCGCCCCCGTGTACAACGTGATCTGATTCGTATACGAAACCGGAAACTGCACCGCAATCACAGGACTGTTTTGCGCCCGACTCGTGATTGCTGTAAGCAGCAGGACAGCAGCGGCAACAGTACGCAGAAGATTAGTCGTCATAAATTTTTTATTTATTTTTTCGTTTTTATTTTCTGAAATTTTTGTTCTCGATGAACGTTGCGTGACGATTATAGGGAAAGTCTCCCGTGACGATGTGACAGTTGAGAAACGTTTTGAATGAAGCACTACTAACAGCTTGAAAGCTGTCATATTAAACTTTCAGACCAACCTCGTGGTGCCGCCTTACCGGCGCTCAACTTTTCTTAGGCAGATAGGCTCCGCACGATTCGCGCACTACCAATCGGGGAGTCAAAGAAATGTTGCGCGCGGGTATGGCGGGATCGGCGATGCGCTCCAGCATGGTCCGTAGCGTCATGAGGGCGATTTCCCTACAGGGTTGATGGATGGTCGTCAGCGGCGGAGAAACCAGCGTCGCGTATTGGGCATCGTCAAAGCCGACAACACGAACATCC